>JAQBQI010000715.1 GCA_028287085.1 Myxococcaceae bacterium | reverse complement strand
CCAAAGCCAAAGCCAAAGCCGGAACTGAAACCGACGCCGCGACCGACGCCGCGACCGGCGACGCCGGGCCGACGCGCTGCACGGTGACGCCCTCGGCCGAGCCCTTCCGCAGCCCGTCGCTGCGCCTGCACTGGCGCGCGACCGCGGCCATGCCCTTCGCGGGCGCCGACCAGGTGTGCTCGACCCCCGTCGTCGCCGACATCGTGCGGGCGGCCGCGGGCGAGGACGAAATCCCCGAGGTCGCGTTCATGACCTTCTCGTGCGAGTCGGGCTATCCCCGCTCGGTGCTGCGGGTCATCTCGGGTCGCGCGCCGCACCGGCTGCTCTGGTCGCAGAACGGCGTCGGCGCCCCCAACGACGAGGCCGCCGCCTTCGGGCTGCGCTGGGACGGCCACCCCGCCGTCGGCGACCTCGACGGCGACCCCGCCAACGGACTCGAGGTCGTCGCGGTGACGGCGCGCTTCGGGCTCGCGGCCTTCCGCAGCAACGGCCGCCTCTACTGGCAGTCGGCCGAAGCCCTCACCGGCGTCAACGGCGCCAACCCCTCGATCAGCATCGCCGACCTCGACAACGACGGCGTGCCCGAGGTGATCGCGGGCGGCGCCGTGGTCCACGGCCGCACGGGCGTCGTGCGCTGGCAGGCGGCCACGCGCGGCACCAACGGGCAGGGACCGCTGAGCGTGGTGGTCGACCTCGACGGCGACGGCCCGCTGGAGGTCATCACCGGCTCGGCGGTGTACGAGTCGACGGGCGCGCTGCGCTACCGCATGGGCACGGGCGAGGGCTTCGCGGCGGTGGGCGACCTGCTCGACGCGCGCAACCGCGCCGGCGCCGACGGGGTGCCCGAGGTGGCGGTGATGTCCGCGGGCACGCTCACGCTACACGACGCGCGCACGGGCGCGGCGCGCTGGACGGCGACGCTGCGCGGGGCGATGGCGCTCGGCGGCGCGCCCACGGTGGCGGACTTCGACGGCGACGGCCGCGCGGAGGTCGGCGTGGCGGGCGGCGACCGGTACACGCTCTTCGACCCCGACTGCACGGCCGTCGGGCCCGACTGCGTGGCGGTGGGCGTGCGCTGGGCGACGGTCACCGAGGACACCTCGAGCAACGTCACGTCGAGCACGGTGTTCGACTTCAACGGCGACGGCGCGAGCGAGGTCGTCTACAACGACGAGGAGCGCTTCATGGTGCTCGACGGCCGCACCGGCCGCGTCGTCTTCGAGGACTGGAACCCCAGCCAGACGCGCACCGAGCAGGCCATCGTGGCCGACGCCGACGGCGACGGGCAGGCCGACATCGTCTTCGGCGCGAACCAGTGCGCGGCCTTCGCGGGCAACACCATCCCCGCGGGCGAGGCGGCGGCGCAGCGCATCCCGGGGCTCGAGATCTGGTCGTCGGGCGACGGCTCGTGGGTCGCCGCCCGCCCCCTCTGGAACGAGCACGGCTACCACATCGACAACATCAACGACGACGGCAGCATCCCCCGGCGCGAGGCGCCGTCGTGGCGCTCGCACAACACCTTCCGGCTCAACCGCGCGCGCGACCGCACGCTGCTGGCGCCCGACCTCGCGGGCGCCCCCGAGGCCGCGACCTGCCGCCTCGGCGTGGCGAGCGTCTGCACCGCGGTGCGCAACGAGGGCGACGCGCCGGTGGGCGTGCTCAGCGTCGGGGTCTACGACCGGGCGCCGGCGGCGGCGGGCGCGCGGCGGCTCGGGACGGCGTCGACCACGCGGGTGCTGGCGCCGGGGCAGCGCGAGCGGGTGTGCGTGGAGATCCCGGCGCCGTCGGTGGACACCCGGGTCTTCGTGCGGGTCGACGACGGCGGGGCCGCGCGCGAGTGCGACGAGGCCGACAACGTGGCCGAGGTGACGGTGTCGTGCGGCCCCGCGTGAGTGCGCCCGCGCCGACTGCGGTACCCTCGCCGGCGTGAAGCGCACGCAGCGTTGTCCGAAGTGCACGGGCCAGCGGCTCTGGGTCATCGAGAAGTTCCGCGTGCCGGGCGAGTCGGCCGAGGGGGTGCCGCTGCCCGTCGTGCCCCACCAGGAGCGGGCCGGGGGCCGCTTCACCCTCGGGCGCGCGACCCCGCAGGGGAGCTTCAACCTCTGGCTCTGCGCGGCCTGCGGCTACAGCGAGCTGTGGGCCGAGGACGTCGCCGGCCTGCGCCACGACCCCGCCGCGGGCGTGCGCCTCGTCGACAGCGGCACCGACGCGGGGGGGCCCTTCCGATGAACGACGTCGCGCTCCGCCGACTGCGCGTGACCCTCGCCGGCGCCGCCGGGCTCGTCGGGGCGATCGCCTTCCGCATGAAGATCGGCCCCGACGCCAAGCCCGCCGCGTGGATCCCCTTCCTCGGCCCGGTCGTGGCCGCGGTCATGGTGCAGCTCCCCGGGCTGGCTCCGCAGCTGCTCGCGCGCGGGCTGTGGTGGTCCAACGTGGTGCTCGGCGTGATCCTCGCGGTGCTCGGCGGGCGCAGCGAGTCCACCGTCGGGCTCACGCTGCTCTACGGCTGCGGCGCCGCGCT
>JAQBQI010000655.1 GCA_028287085.1 Myxococcaceae bacterium | reverse complement strand
TGCGAGGCCTCGCTCGCCTCGCCCACGAGCTGCGGTCGCTGCGGCGGCGCGTGCCCGGCGGTGCCCAACGGCAGCGCGACCTGCGCGGCGGGCGTCTGCGGCGCGCGCTGCAGCGCGGGCTACAACCGCTGCAACGGGGCCTGCGCGGCCGACGTCGCGAGCGAGGCGTGCAACGGGGTCGACGACGACTGCGACGGCGCGACCGACGAGGGCTGCGGCACGGGCTCGTGCGCGTCGCCCTTCGTGGCGGCCCCGGCGGGCGGCAACTACGCCGGCAACATGAACGGCTCGGGCACGCAGCAGGCGACCTGCGGCTCGTCGTACAACAGCGGCGGCGTCGAGCGCATCTGGCGGTGGACGCCCGCGCGCTCGGGCTCGGCGACGATCCGGCTGACGGGCGACTTCTGGCCGGCGACGCTCTACGTGCGCCAGTCGGTGTGCGCGAGCGGCACGCAGGTCGCGTGCAACTCGCAGACGACGACCTGGCCGACGGAGACCGTGACGCTCGCCGTCACCGCGGGCACGACCTACTTCGTCTTCGTCGACTGCCACTACAACGGCACGGCGTACAACCCGCGCTACGACCTCACGATCACCGCGCCCTGATTCCGGCGGCTCGTGCGGCTGTCCGGTCGCCGCGCCCCGCGCGCGGTGGGGGAGAAGGAACCGCAAGGGCGCAACGGGTCGCAAGGGTGAGACGGGATGGGCTTTAAGACGCTCAGACCCTGAGAACTCCTCGCCCTCGCCCTCGCCCTCGCCCTTCTGATCCTTGCGACCCTTGCGCCCTTGCGGTTCCTTCTCCCCCACCGCGCCCGGGGCGCGGCGATCGGAGAGCAGACCTCGACGGCGGGATGAAGCTCAGAGGGGTTCGGTGAAGCGCACCAGCGCGAAGGGGTCGGGCGGCGTCATCAGGGCGAAGCGCACCGACTGGCCGTTGAGCAGGTAGAGGCCGCCGGGCGTGCTCACGAGGTCGGTCGCACCCGACGGAACGTCGGTGATCGTCGTGGTCGCCGCGGCCCACGCCGCCGAGGCCGGGCGCACGCGCACGACCTTGCTGGTGAAGGCGATCCACGCGCTGCCGTCGGCGTAGGCCATGCCGTCGGCGCCGGCGAGGAGGGTCGGGTCGCGGAAGGGTCCGGTGAGCTCGACGCGGCGCACGGAGCGGTCGGCGAGGCCGATGCGCACGAGGCTCGACGGGAGGTAGACGAGGCTGAGCAGCGCCGACTGGTCGGGCAGCACGACGACGGCGTTCTGCCCGACGACGCCGGCGGCGAGCAGCGGGTCGGTGACGAACATCGTCGCGTCGTGGGTGAGGTCGAGGCGGTAGACGTTGGGCTGCTCGCGGTCGACCACGTAGGCGGTGCCGTCGCCCGCGACGGTGACGTCGGTGCAGGTCGCGTCGGCGTGCGCGGCCGCGAGCGGGCGGTTGGAGACGCGCAGCCCGGTGGTGAGGTCGAAGAGCCAGATCGACCCGGCGCGCGGCATCGGCGAGCGGTCGTCCATGGCGCAGACCCAGAGCAGGCGGCGCGCGTCGTCGACGTGCATCCCGAGGGTCCACCAGTGACCGGGGGCCGACTCGGTGAAGACGACGGTCTCGGCGCCGGTGGCGGCGTCGACGCGGCGCACCGTGCCGTCGCCGAGGCTGCCGACGTAGAAGGCGCGGTCGGTCGGGTCGTAGGTTCCGCCCTCGGGGAAGCGCGCGCCGAGGGGGTAGCGCTCGCGGAAGATGCCCGCGTCGGCGGGGGCAACGTCGCGTGCGGGAGCGACGTCGGCGGCGTCGGTGACGGCGGCGTCGGTGACGGCGGCGTCGGTCGGCGCCGGGTCGGTGGTGCAGCCGGCGACGAGGAGGGCGAACGCGAGGGGGAGGCCGCGGGGGACGGACATCCGCGGGAGCCTATTACGTTTCGACGGCGGGCCCGGGCGCTTCGCGGCGGCGCAGGAAGCGGCGGCGGAGGAGGCGCTGGGCCGGGTCCTCGACGCCGTGGTGGAGGGCCGCGGCGACGGCGCTGTGCAGGGCGTAGAGCACGAGCAGCGCGACGCCCTCGCGGTGGACGAAGCGCTGCACCTCGCGCGCGAGCGAGGCCGAGAGCAGGGCGCGACCGACGACGGCGTCCTGCGAGAGGTAGAGCGCGAAGGAGATGCGCCCGGCGTACACGAAGGGGCGCGACGCGAAGAGGGCCGTGAGCCACGAGCGGCCGTAGAGCCCGAAGATCGCGAGCGCCGCGCCGACGGAGAAGAGCCGCGTCGCGATCTGGTAGGCCGGGTGGACGGAGGCCCCGTCGGGCCCGCCGTGGGTCTCGATCCAGCGGGCGGCGCCGAACCAGACGGCGGCGCCGAGGGCGACGAGGGCGGTCGCGACGGCGGGCGAGCGCAGGGCTGGCGAGCGCGGGAAGCGCAGCGCGACGAGGCCCGCGAAGATGCCGCAGCCGAAGTCGGAGAAGCGCGCGAGGAGGGTGACGCTCCAGAGGGCGTGGTCCCAGGTGCCGAAGACGGCGCGGCGGAGGGTGAGCACGTCGGTGGTGAGGGCGATGCCGGCCTCGGTGAGGAGCACGAGGCAGAGCGCGACGGCGAGCACGCGCGCGAGGGCGGAGGCGGCGGGCCGGGCGCGCTCGACGGCGCCGAGGCCGGTGAAGAGCGCGGGGACGACGAGGTAGAAGGACTCCTCGACGCCCAAGGTCCACATGGGGGGATTGATGGTGTAGCGGAAGAGCGGGAAGTAGACGTTGGTGAGCGTGAGGTGCGCGACGATGTCGGCGAGCTCGACGCGGGGCGCGGTCGCGACGGTGAGCAGCACGAGCGCCCAGGTGAGCGGCAGCACGCGGAAGACGCGCTTGAGGAAGTACTCGCGCAGGGAGACGGCGCCCGCGACGAAGGCGTCGAAGTAGAGCAGCGTGAAGAGGAAGCCCGAGAGGGCGAAGAAGAGGTTGACGCCGCTCCAGCCGTATTTGACGACCCAGGAGTGGTCGCGGCCCCAGCGCTCGGCGGCGTGGCCGAAGAAGACCATCGCCGCCGCCAGCG
This sequence comes from Myxococcaceae bacterium, assembly GCA_028287085.1. GTDB lineage: Bacteria > Myxococcota_A > Polyangia > Polyangiales > SCUS01. The sequence goes on along the minus strand of JAQBQI010000655.1, from coordinate 4,134 downwards.
CGCGGAAGCCGGTGAGCGCGGGCACCTGCGCGGCGCCACCGCGGGGGGGCGGGGGATCGGGCGGGGCGGTCTCCGTCACGGGGCGCGGAAGCTATCACGGGCGGGCGGCGGGACCTCGCTGCGCCAGCGAGGAGACCTCACCCCGTCGCTACGCCGTGTAGGTGAAGCGCGCGATCGACGGGAGGGCGTCGCGGTTCGTCCCGGTGTCGTTGACGAAGGCCGTCACCGCGACCGCCCGGTTGTAGGCTACCGCCGCGCGAGCGACGCCAGCCGGAACGACCCCGGCAGCCGACCGCGCTCGGCCGGCGCGAGGGTCAGCGTGCGCTCGCTCGGCAGCCCCTCACCGGTCGGGTCGGCCCGCTCGAAGACCACCTCCGCGGGCGCGTCGCCGAGGCGCCCGTCGGCGTCGCGGCGCAGGTGCGACGCGGTGATGCGCGCCACCCGCCAGCGCACCGCGTAGTCGACGTCGTTGCGGTGAATGACCTCCGCGCGCCCGACGAACATCCCGCGGCGCAGCGTCGTGCCGAAGCCCGACGGGTCGCCCACCATCGCGACGGGCTCGCGGTCCATCGACACCACCGCGAGCAGCCGCAGGTCGGCGAGCGTGAGCTGCCCGAGCAGCTGATCGCCGTCGACCTCGACCGGCACCGCGAAAATCGGCACGTACGCGCGGAAGGGGTCGCGCAGCTCGCGCGGCGGGCTGAGATCGGCCGCGACCGCGAGGGCCGCGCGCGGCGACTCGGTGCTCGGCGCAGTGCGCGGGGCCGCCACGAGGGGCGTCACGACGCGCACCGGGGCGACCGGCGCCGCGGGCGGGTCGGCGCAGGCGGCGAGCGAGGCAAGGGCGAGCACCAGGGCCGGGAAGGCGCATTCGTGGCTCATCGATGAAACCTCCTTGAAGCGCCCACGGTACCACCCGGCGCTACCGCGGTCCGCGCCGCGGTGCGACCCTCCCGACGATGTCGACCCCGTGGCGATCGCCGGCCATCGCGCTGGCGCTGCTCGCGCTGCCCCTCTGGGCGCAGCCGTCGCCGCGGTCGCGCCCGCCGTGGGTGCCCGGTCCGCCCCGCCCCGCGCTGCGCGTCGACCCGCACCTCACCGCCTCGCCCGCGCTCCAGCGCTGCCTCGATGCTGCGGTCGCGCGCCTCGGGCTCGCGGCCGACGCGCGCGAGGGCCGCTTCTCGGTGGCGATGGCCGACCTCAGCGCCGACGCGCGCCACCCCGCGTACGCCGGCGTCGCGGACACCCGCATGCTCTACGGCGCCAGCGTGCCGAAGATCGCGACGCTCGGCGCGGCCTTCGAGTGGCGGCGCGAGCTGCGCGCGGGCGGGCTCGCCCCGACCGAGGGCGCCCGCGAGTTCGACGCCGCGCGCGCCGACTTCAGCGCGGGCTTCCGCGAGGAGCTGCGGCTGATGATCTTCCGCTCGGACAACCGCGCGGCGACCTCGGCGGCGCACCGCACGGGGCTCCCGCGCATCGCGGCGTGGCTCTGGGACACCGGCATCTACGACCCCGCGGCGGGCGGCGGCGTGTGGCTCGGGCGAGGCTTCTTCCACGACCCGCTCTGGCGCGCCGAACCCCTGCGCAACCTCCCCCACGCGGCGACCGCGCGGGCCCTCGTGACCTTCTACGCGCTCCTCGGGCAGGACCGCCTCGTCGACGCCGCCGCGAGCGCCGACATCCGCGCGCTGATGGGTCCGTCGGCCTTCCACAACCGGCTGCGGCGCGCGGTGCTCGAGCGCTGGCCGACCGCGCGCGTCTACCGCAAGACCGGCACCTGGCGGCAGTACCGGCACGACTCGGCGCTCGTCGAGCGCCCGGGCGCGCGCTACGCGGTCGCGGCCCTCTGCGGGACGTGGCGCTGCGAGGCCGAGGTGCTCGCCTTCGGGCGCGAGGCCGACGCCTGCGCGGGCGCCGCGCGCTGAACCCGATGAGTGCGCCCTTCGCCGACGCCCGCCGCCTGCCCTCGCTCGTCGGCGAGGTCTACGAGTCCGCGACCCTCGACGACGCCACGCTCCGCGCCATGTGGGACTTCCGCCAGACCCTCGTGCGCCTCCGCGACGGCGTCGACCCCGCGGGCGCCTTCGAGGGCTTCTGCGCGTCGATCCGCGAGGGGCGCTTCACCTCCGTGCTGCGCGAGGGCGGCGCCATCGTCTCGATGGGAACCTGGGTGCTCCGCGAGCGCCGCCTCGACGGCGAGCCCTTCGGCTTCCTGCTGGTCAAGGGCCTCTACGTCACCCCGCGCCAGCGCGGCAGCGTCCGCAACGCGCTGCTCACGCTCGAAGGAATGGCGCGCTTGCTGGGCCGCCACGGCGCGGTGTGGGCGGGCGGCCCGGTGCTGCTCCCCGGCTGGCTGGCGCTCAACCGTCTGGGCGCGAAGGTGTGGCTGGTGGGCGAGATGCCGCCCGCGGTCGAGGCCGTGTACCGCGCGCTCGCGCCGGAGTTCGCCACGCTCGACGCCGCGACCGGGACCGTGCGCGAGAACTTCCACACCACCGAGCCCGCGCCCCGCCGCCCGACCGACCCGCGGCGCGCGGCGCTCTACGACCGCTTCACGGCGCGCCACCCGGGCTGGGCGTCGGGCGACCACGGCTTCGCCCTCACCCGCATCGACGCGAGCGTCTTCCCCCGCCTCCTGCGCGAGGGCCTCGGGCGACGGCGGCGCTGACCCGCCCGGCGCGGGTCGTCGCGAGCGCGGCGGGGTCGTCTCGGTGGACGGTCCGCTACGGAAAGCACCCGCTCTCGGCGCAGCGCCGCTGGACGCAGGCGCCGTTGGCGCAGTCGCGGTCGCGGCCGCACGGCCCGCCCGCCGCGACCATCCCGAACTGCCGGACGCAGGCGTGCTCGACGCAGGCCAGGCCCACGGCGCACTCGTCGGCCTGGCACGCGCCGCCCTCCGCGACCCGCGGGGCGCAGCGGTCGCTCGGGTCGCAGCGCAGACCGCGGCGCGGGTCGCAGGCGCGGCGGTTGGCGCTGCAGTCGGCGCCCGGGCCGAGCAGCTCGGCGTCGAGGCAGCGCATCAGGTCGTAGTCGCAGGTCGCGTCGGGTCCGCAGGGCAGGTTGCAGCGCGGCGGGAAGCACACGTAGTTCGTCTGGATCGTGTTCACGCACACCCTCCCCGCGGGGCAGGTCACGTAGGCCCGCACCGGCGGTAGCGTCACGAGCCCGCACTGGCTGCCGTCGCCGGGAGGCAACAGCGGGGCGCTGACGCAACGGCCCGAGAAGTCGCACTGGAGCGTTCCGCAGACGCTGCTCCAGCAGGGCGCGTTCATCACGGGCGCGGCGCACACGCCGGGGCAACCGGCGCCGCCGTCGCCCGCGCCGACGAGGCAGCGCAGGCCCGCGGTGCACTCCTCGCTGGCGTGGCAGGCCGCGCCCGACGCGACGCGGCCGTGGACGATCGCTCGGCACGCCGACGCCGCGACGTCGCCGAGCGTGCCGTGCTCGCAGCGCCGCCCGATGGCGTCGAGGCAGCCGTCGAGGAGGGAGGGCTCGAGCGTGAGGCGGCCGGCCTCGATCCCCGCCAGCAGGAAGGCCAGCCGCGGGGGGTCGGGCTCGACGTCGAAGCGCCACGCGCCCGCGACACAGAGGCTGGTCGTGGCATCGACGGCGGTGCCGCACTGCTGCGCGCGCTCGCACGCGGCGACGCGGATGCGCCGGAGCATCTCGCGGTACGCGGCCACCGCGGCGGACGCGTCGGCGCCACCGTCGGTGACGTCGGTCATGGCGCCCGCGTCGTCCGCGACGACATCGACGGTGGGCGCGCCGCGGTCGGCGGCGGCGTCGAGGGCGGAGCCGGGCGCGGCGGTCTCGGTGCAGCCGAGCGCGACGACCGCGAGCGCCGCACACCACAAACGACGGGACACCTCGGAGGCGCGGGCGGCGCGGGGCATCCCGCCGGTCTATCGCGAATCGCCGGAGGCGGCAGCGGGGGTGGCGGTCCGTCGGTCGCCCGGCCCGGTGGTAGCGTCGAGCGCGATGCCCTCCCCGACGCCGCACAGCCACCCGTTGGGCCGTCGCGCGGGCGTCGCCGTCGCCGTCGCCGTCGCGGTGCAGGTCTTCGCGCTCGCCCGCGTGTCGCCGTGGCTACAGCCCGCCTGGGCCGCGGCCCTCGCCCTCGCCCTCGGCGCCGCG
>JAQBQI010000626.1 GCA_028287085.1 Myxococcaceae bacterium | reverse complement strand
CGCGGCGCCGGGGGGGCGCCGGCACGCGGCCGCGAGCAGGAGTGAGGCGGCGAAGAGGAGGGCGGAGGGGGCGCGCGTCACGGGCAACGCGCGGGCGGTCAGCGAACGAGGTTGAGCTTGCGGAGCTTGTCGGCCAGCGAGACGCCCACGGTGGTGGAGTTCGCCTGCTGCTGGTAGGCCCGGTAGGCCTGCCGCTCCTCGTCGTGGATCGCCGCCTTGATGGACAGCTTGAGGCGGCCGCGCTCGATCTCGACGATCTTGACCTTGACCTCCATGCCGACGGGGAGGGCCTTCTTCAGGTCGCCGCCGCGGGGCACGTTGCTGTCCTGCGGCATGATGAGCCCGCGGCCCACCTTGCCGACCGTGTTGTCGAGCTGCGCGAACACCCCGAACGACTCGTGCTCGACGATCTTCGCGGTGGTGATCATGCCGGGGCGCGGCTGCACCGACTGCTTGAGCTGATCCTCGGTGACGCCCTCGGGGAGCAGCGCCAGGCCGATGCGCTTCGCCTGCCGGTCGATCTTGGTCACGCGGACGGTGACGTCCTGACCGTCCTTGAGCACCTCGTTGGGGTGCTCGATGCGGCGGTCGCCGATCTCGCTCACGTGGAGCAGGCCGTCGAGGCCCTTCTCGAGCTCGACGAAGGCGCCGAAGGGCTGCATGCGGGCGACCTTGCCCTTGTGCACCGTGCCGATGGGGAAGCGCTTGTGTACGTCGCTCCACGGGTCGACCTCGATGGCGCGGCGCGACAGCTCGACGCGCGGCGTGCCCTCGGGGCGGCGCGAGAAGCGCGACTTCTTGGCGCGGTCGCGGTCGCCGCCGCGGTCGCGCGACTCGTCGAGCGAGTCGGTGGCCGACTCGGTCGCGGCGGTCTCGACGCCGTCGGTCGCGGGCGCCTCGGCGGCCGCCTCGGGCTCGCCGGGCTTCGGCGCGGGCGCCGGCGCCGGGATGTCGATGCGCAGCACCAGCGCCTCGATCTCGTCGCCCACGCGGGCCACGTCGTGGGGGCGCGCCCCGCGGTCGTGCGAGATCTCCTGGAGCTGGATGCGGCCCTCGATGCCGCCCAGGTCGACGTAGATGCCGTGGTCGCGTACGGAGACCACGACGCCCTTCACGCGGTCGCCGACCTTGAGGTTGGCGGCGGCCTGCTCGGCGCGCTCGCGCACCTCGCCCTCGCGGAGCGCGCGGCGCGACACGACGAGCTCGCGCCCGCCCTCGATCATCGAGGTCACGCGGAAGAGCTCGCGCGACAGCACCATCGCCTGGAGCTCGGGCAGCGACGGCAGCCGCACGTCGACCTGCGAGCTCGGGCAGAACGCCCGGACGCCGCTCACGTCGACCTCGAGGCCGCCCTTGTTGAGCCCCGTGACGAGGCCCTCGACCGGCTCGTTGGCGTTGTACGCCTGCGCCGCCATCTCGCGGCCGCGCTCGGCCCGCGCGAGGTCGCGCGTCACGACGAGGTAGCCGCCGCGCGCGCCGTCTTGCAGCACGATCACCTCGACGGCGTCGCCGGCCTTGGGCTCGGGGTTGTCGACCTGCAGCTCGCGCAGGTCGAGGACGCCCTTCTCCTTGCCCCACAGGTCGCAGAGCACGCCGCCGTTGCCGACCTCGATGACGCGGGCGCGCACCTTGTCGCCGATCTTGAACGCGCGGTGCGCCGGGCCGTTGTTGTGCGTCGGGTAGTTGTTGTTGCCCGACGGCGCGGCGCCCTGGTTGCCCGCGCCCTCGGCCGACGCGCCGGCGCCGCGGCCCTTCTTGCGGCGGCGCTTCTTCTTGTTGGGGTCGTGGATCGCGTTGCCGGGATCGGGCTCCGCCCCGGCGACCTCGGGTCCCTCATCGACGTCTGCGCCCTCGCCGGCGGCGGCCTCGGCCCCGCCGTCTACGGTGGGCTGCTCGTCGTCGTCGATGGTTGCGGGGCGGGAGGGGGGCGGACCGATGCGATTCCCGATGTTGTCGTCCACCTCTTCGGGCGGCATCGTGCTGGTGGGATCGGTGTTCGGATCGGCCTCACCCTGCGCGGTGCTCGTGCCGTTGTGGCTCATTCGTGGTCTCCGTGCGTTCACCGTCGCGCGACTCAATCTGGCGACGGCAGTTCCGAGGGGCCCGTTGGATGCCACAGCTGCCCTTCAAATGCGAGGCCTCTCGACGCTCCCGGGAAGAAGTTGTTGACACCAAAAGTCGATGGTGTAGAAGGGCGGTCCCTCAACTGATCCGACTTAGCTCAGTTGGTAGAGCAGGCGGCTGTTAACCGCCGGGTCGCTGGTTCGAGTCCAGCAGTCGGAGCCACGAGACGAAGCCCCCGATGGAGAACATCCACCGGGGGCTTCGCGCATTTGCGCGCACGACGTAGCGGCGGCGCCGCGGTGCTGGCGGTCCTCGCGCTCGCCCCTCGTCGCCGACCCGATGGGGGACTACGCATCGACTGCGCGGCGCGCGCAGCGTCTGCGCGCTGCGGGGACCCGCTCCGGGTGTACGGTGACGCGCGCCGCGCACCCGGTCGGCCGCGGCGCATCGGAGGTGTCGTGAGCTCCAAGCCGAAGGTCCGCGTTCTGGTGGTCGACGACGAGGAGGGGGCCCGCTCGGGGCTCGAGAAGCTGCTTCGCCTGGAGGGCTACGAGGTCGACTCGGCCGCCGACGGCGTGCAGGCGCTCGAGCGCGCGGCCGAGCAGGCGCCCGACGTGGTGGTCACCGACCTGAAGATGCCCCGCATGGACGGGCTCGAGCTGGCGGGCCGGCTGCGCGCGCAGTACGCCGGCGTGCCCGTGATCGTCGTGACGGCCTTCGGCGACGTGGGCTCCGCGGTCGCCGCGATGCGCCAGGGCGCCGAGCACTACCTCGTGAAGCCCGTCGACTTCGACGAGCTGCAGGTCGCCATCGACCGCGCGATCGAGCACCGCGACGTGCGGGTCGAGGCCGAGCAGCTGCGCCGCCAGCTGCGCGAGCGCGACGCCCGCGGGCTCGAGGGCATGGTGGGCGCGTCCCCCGCGATGCAGAAGGTCTACAAGATCGCCGCGCAGATCGCCCCCGCGCGGGCCACGGTGCTCATCACCGGCGAGAGCGGCACGGGCAAGGGCGAGCTCGCGCGGGCGATCCACGCCAAGGGCCCGCGGGTGGGCAAGGCCTTCGTGACGCTGCACTGCGCGGCGCTCGCCGAGAGCCTGCTGGAGAGCGAGCTCTTCGGCCACGAGAAGGGCAGCTTCACCGGGGCCGACCGCCGGCGGGCGGGGCGCTTCGAGCAGGCGCACGGCGGCACCCTCTTCCTCGACGAGGTCGGCGAAATCCCGCCGTCCATCCAGGTGAAGCTGCTGCGCGTGCTGCAGGAGCGCACCTTCGAGCGCGTGGGCGGCAACGAGTCGGTGAAGGTCGACGTGCGCCTCATCGCGGCGACCAACAAAGACCTCTCCGCCGAGGTCGAGGCCGGCCGCTTCCGCGAGGACTTGTTCTACCGGCTCAACGTCGTGCACGTGGCGATGCCGCCGCTGCGCGCCCGCGAGAACGACGTGCTGACGCTGGCGCGGCACTTCCTCGAGCGCTTCGCGCGCGAGAACGAGAAGACCATCGAGGGCTTCACCGACCGCGCCGTCGCGAAGCTGCTCGCGCACCGCTGGCCGGGCAACGTGCGCGAGCTGGAGAACGCGGTCGAGCGCGCCGCGGTGCTCGCCGAGGGCGAGCTCATCGACGAGGGCGACCTGCCGATCGAGGTCGCGGCCGCGGGCCGGCAGGGCGTCCAGATCCCTGGCTCGACGATGGCCGAGATCGAGCGCCACGCCATCGAGTCGACCCTCGACGCGGTCGGCGGCTCCACCGCGCGCGCGGCCGAGATGCTCGACCTCAGCATTCGCACGATCCAGTACCGCCTGCACGAGTACGGGCGCGCGCCCCCGAAGGACCGTCGCCCGACCTGACCGCGCGCCGCGGCACATCGCTCGAGCAGCGTCGGGTGATGTCCACGCCGGCTAGACCCCCGCCGGGTCGCGCCCGAAGCCCGCCTACAGCTGCGGCTCGAGCGCGACCGAGATGCGCACCTCGTACTCCGTGTCCTCCGCCTGCGGCAGGTCACCGCGAAAGGCGCCGAGCACCGCGTCGCGGCATCCGCCGGCCAGCGA
>JAQBQI010000610.1 GCA_028287085.1 Myxococcaceae bacterium | reverse complement strand
CCTGCGCCCGCGCGTCGCCCAGCGCCACCGGGTCGGCCACGATGCGCACCGTCGCCAGCAGGTCGCCGCGATGCACCACGTCGCCCGGGTGCGCGCGCACCTCGACGAGCATCCCCGACACCAGCGGCCGCACGAAGACCTCCTGGCGCGGAACGATCCGCCCCGTCGCCTGCGCCTTCACCACCACGTCGCCGAGGCGCACCCGCAGCCCCGTCGGCGGCGTCGACGCGTGCGCCCGGCGCCACGCCCGCGCCCCCGCGAGCGAGCCCGCCGCCACGATGGACAGCGCCACGAGCCGCGGCAGCCAGCGCCGCAGCGGGCCGCGCGCCGGGGGCAGGTCGACCGCGGCCGCGAGCGCGTCGTCCTCGTCGTGGTCGGGCGTGGCGGTGGTCATCGCGCTCAGGTGCTCCGCAGGGCTTCGTTGGGGTTGAGCCGCGCCGCCTCGCGCGCCGGAAAGTAGCCCGCGACCACGGCCGTCGCCACGAGCACGCCCAGCGCCGTGAGCGCCGTGCCGAGGTCGATGCTCGGGTCGCGGAAGTAGTCGGATTTCACCCCCGCGCGCCGCGCCGCCTCGACCAGCCCGACGCCCACGAGCAGCCCGAGCCCGCCCGCCCCGAGGGCCAGCGCCACGGCCTCCGCGAGCACCATCGCCATCACCGTCGCGGGGGTCGCGCCGAGCGCGCGGCGCAGCCCGAACTCCGCCGTCCGCTCGCGCACCGACACGAACATGATGTTGCTGATGCCGACCATCCCCGAGACCAGCGAGCCGAGGCCCACCACGATCACCGCGAGGTCGATGCCGCGCATCAGCGTGACGAACTTCCGGTACTCCTGCTCGGCGAACCACACGTCGACCGCGCCGCGGTCGTTGGGGTCGAAGCGCTTGCGCCGCGCGAACAACCGCCGCAGGTGCGCCGTCGCGCGCTCGGGCGAGGCCCCCGGCCGCAGCGTCGCCGTCATCACGTTGACCTGCCGCCGCGCGTCGAAGGTCTGCGCCAGCGCCGTGTACGGCATGAACACCCGCCGCAGCTCCCCCTCGCCGCCCGCGTCGGTGAAGGTGCCCACCACCAGAAACGGAACGCCGCCGATCTCGATGCGCTGCCCGACGGCCTCGCCGCTGCCGAAGAGGGCCTCGACCACCCTCACCCCGAGAATCACCACGCGCCGCGCGCGGGCCACGTCGAGGTCGTTGATGAGCCTCCCGCGCACCACCTGGGTGCGCTCGACGACCGCGTAGCCGGGGTAGATCCCGTAGGTGGGGAAGGCGCCGTTGCGGGTGCCGCGGGTGAAGGTGAGGCCCGACGGGGCGCTGTGCCGCGGGGCCACGTTGGCGAGCTCGGGCACGCTTTGCGCGACGGCCTCGACGTCGTCGATGGTGAGCCCGAGCTGCCTCCCCGGACCGAGGCCCTCGAAGCCCATCGAGGTGCGTCCCACGCTGATCCACGCGGAGTTGGTGGCGGTGTCGGCGAAGAGCTTGTCGAGGCCGTTGCGCAGGCCGCGCCCGCCGCCGAGCAGCACCACCAGCATGAGGATGCCCCAGAAGACCCCGAAGGCCGTCGCGGCCGCGCGCATGCGGTGGCGCGCCACGCCCTCGAAGACCTCCAGCAGCAGGTCGATCACGGGGCTTCCATCTCCCCGCCGGTGGCGTCGCCGCGCACCACGCGCCCGTCGCGCACGAGGATCACCCGGTCGGCCGCGGCGGCCACGTCGGGCTCGTGGGTGACGAGCACGATGGTGCGCCCGCGCGCGTGGATCTCGCGGAAGAGCTGCATCACCTCGCCGGAGGTCCTGGAGTCGAGGTTGCCGGTGGGCTCGTCGGCGAGCAGCACGGGTGGGTTGTTGGCGAGGGCCCGCGCGATGGCCACGCGCTGGCGCTGGCCGCCGGAGAGCTCGTCGGGGCGGTGCTCGGCGCGGGGCGCGAGGCCGAGGCGGTCGAGCAGGCGCAGGGCGCGGGCGCGGCGCTCGGCGCGGCCCACGCCGGCGTAGGCGAGCGGCAGCGCGACGTTCTCCCACGCGGTCTTGTGCGCCAGCAGGTGAAACGACTGGAACACGAAGCCCAGCAGCGCGTTGCGCAGCTTCGCGGCGCGGTCTTCGGTGAGGCTGCGGGTGTCGTGGCCGGCGAGGGTGTAGCGCCCGCCCTCGTAGCTCTCGAGCAGCCCGAGGATGGAGAGCAGCGTCGACTTGCCCGAGCCCGACGCGCCCATGATGGCGACGAACTCGCCGCGCGCGATGCGCAGGCTGGCGCCGTGGAGCACGGGGAGGAGGCGGCCCCCGACGCGGTAGCTCTTGCGCAGGGCTTCGACTTCGACCATCGCCCCGTCGGTCATCGCATGCAGACGGTGATGCGCGCGGGGGCCCGCGCGGTGTTCTCGTAGAGGCCCCCCACGGCGCGACGCGCGCCCGGGGCCGCGGCGCTCACGGCGATCGAGCGCGCGCCGGCCGGGCAGGCGCACTGGCCGGCGTTGGCGACGTTGGGCACGAGGCACGTCGAGGTGTGGTCGTCCTGCCGGACGTAGCCGCCGAGCAGCACCTCGAAGGCGCCGAGGTACGTGCGGGTGCCGACGCCGGGGCGGCCGCAGAGCACGAGCGCGGCGGCGTTCTGGTTCGTGTCGAGCACTCGCAGTTCCTGCTGCTCGTCGAACCCGCCGGGGCAGGCGCACCGGCCGGCGGCGTAGGGGTTGCCGACGTGGCAGGCGCCCGTGGTGGCGCTGGCGCGCAGATAGGCCCCGCCCCACTCACCGACCGCCGCGGTGCCGGAGACCCCGCAGAGCCTGAGGGCCGCGGGGGTCGATCCGCCGGCCTCGTCGGCGCCGGTGAGGTCGAAGGTCGGCGAGGCGTCGAACCCGCCGAGGCAGCTGCACTCCTCGGACAGGGGGTTGGGCATGCAGGCGACGAAGTTGCGGTCGTTCGTCGCGGTCGCCCCGCCGAAGGCGGCGCAGTCGACGTTGTTGATGCGCGCGTAGCCCGCGTTGCACGCCGACGAGCACGCGACGCCCGTGCAGGCGCTCGACGCGTTGAGGGGGGTGCCGCAGCTGCGCCGGCAGAACCCGCAGTCGGTGGTGGTGTTCAGCGGGGCCTCGCAGCCGTTGGCGGGCTCGGAGTCGCAGTCGGCGAAGCCCGGGGCGCACACGCCGTCGAGCTGACAGAGCCCGACCGAGCACCGCGCGCCCGCCGTCGAGTGCGGCAGCGTCGCGCAGTTCGTCCCGCAGGCGCCGCAGTTGCGGGCGTCGGTCAGGGTGTCCACGCAGGTGCCGCCGCAGAGGGTGCCGCTCGATGCCATGCAGGGGTTGATGGGGACGTCGGCCGCATCGGAGGCGTCAGGGGCGTCGGTCGCGTCGGTCGCGTCGGTGGCATCGATCGCCGCGGGCGCGTCGGGCGCGTCGATCGCCGCGGGCGCGTCGGGCGCGTCGATCGCTGCGGGGGCGTCGGGTGCATCGATCGTCACGGGCACGTCGATCGCGTCGACCCCCACGGGCGCGTCGACGGCGATGTCGTCGACGCCCGCGTCGGCCGTCGGTCCGGGGATCGCGTCCCAGTCGTGCAGGCAGCCGCCGGTCAGTGCGAGCGCGAGGCAGGCGACGCGGGCGCGCATCAGAAGGTCCCCGCGAGGGCGACGCCGCCGGGCTGCGGCAGCAGCATCGCGCGCGTCGTCGTACGCGTCGTGCGCGGCGCCACCAGGAAGGTCACCAGCCCGGCGAGCGCCACCGCGCCGCCGCCCCAGAGCAGCGTCACGGCGGCGAGGTCCTGCCCGCGCGCGCGCTCGCCCTCCGCACAGCGGTTGGCCGCGCAGCGCGCGTAGGCCGCGTCGACGTCGAGGTACAGCCCCAGGCCGACGCCCGCCGCGACCACGCCGACGCCGCCGCCCACGAGGCCCACCAGCGGCAGCACCGACCGTCGTTCCACGACCGCGGGCGGCGCCGGGCGCGGCGGCGTGCTCACGGCGAGCGTGGCCCGCACCGGCTCGA
>JAQBQI010000601.1 GCA_028287085.1 Myxococcaceae bacterium | reverse complement strand
CCAGGTGAAGAAGGGCGACGGGCGCTTCCAGAAGTTCACCTTCGCCGACGGGGCCCAGCTCACCAGCAGCCATTTCTGCGCGCGCGTCACGGCCACGTAGAAGAGCCGCCGCTCGTCGGCGAGGTCGCCGCGGTAGCGGCTCCCGTTGGCCACCGCCTCGATCGGCACGAGGTGCCACCAGTTGTTGCGCCCCTGGAAGGTGCTGGGAAAGCGGTTGTTGACCAGCCCCGGAATGGCCACCACCGGCCACTGGAGCCCCTTCGACTTGTGGATCGTCATGATCCGCACGGCGTCGGCCCCGGCGACGGGGCTGTCGAGCAGCCCTTCGCCGTACTGGTCGGCCGCGCCGCGCTCGAGAAACTCCGCCAGCGCCGCGTACTGGGCCGCGGGCCCCGAGTGGTGGTGCACGGCCTCGAAGTCCGCGAGCAGGCCCGCGAAGGCGCCGAGGTTGGCGAAGACCGCCTCGGCCCGGCCGCGCTCGCCCGGAACGCGCTCCTCGCGCAGCCGCGCGCCGTCGACGAACTCCTGCATGACGGTCTGCGGCGCGAACTCGTTGGCGCGCCGCCGCGCGTCGAAGGGGATCTCGTCGCGCGTGGCCTCGGCGCGGTCGAGGGCGCGGTCGAGGTCGGCGTCGGCGAGGCCGAGGTCGGCGGCGACCCAGAGGGCGCGCACCTCGTCGCGGGTGACGCTCCCGTGGCCGGCGACGAAGTAGAAGAGGGCCCGCGCGGCCCGGGCCTCGGCGGTCTCGAAGAGGTTGTTCATCCCCGTGACGAGGAAGGGAATCCCCCTGGATTTCAGGGCCTCCACGATGGGCGCGGCGTGGCGCTTGAGGCCGCTGCGGAGGAGCACGGTCATGTCGCTCCAGGCGAGCCCGCGGGTGGCGCCGCGCTCGGCGAAGGCGGCGCCGTGCAGCGCCCGCAGGCGGTCGGCGAGGGCGGCCGCCTCGGCCTCGGCGGAGGCGTAGGCGCAGGCCGTGACGTCGCCCTCCTCGTCGGGCTGCGCCCCGGTGGCGCGCATCGCCTTGGGGAGCCGCTCGGCGTTGTCGGCGATGAAGTCGCGCGCGAGCTCGACGATGGCGCGCGTCGAGCGGAAGTTCTCCTCCAGGCGCAGCAGGCGCGCGCCGGGGTAGCGGTCGGCGAAGCCGACGACGTTGGCGAGGGTGGCGCCGTTCCACTGGTAGATGGTCTGGTCGTCGTCGCCGACGACGCAGAGCCACGCGCCGAGGCCCGCGAGCGCGGCGACCACGCGCTCTTGAATGGGGTTCACGTCCTGGTACTCGTCGACGATGACGTGGCGCACGCGCGCCCCGAGCCGCGCCCGCACGGCGGCGTCGCCCTCGAGGGCGCGCACGGCGTGCTCCATGATGGCGGTGTAGTCGAGGTAGCGCTGCGACTCGAGCAGCTCGCGCCACGCGGCGAGCCCCGCGACGGCCGAGACGCCCGCGAGGCGCTCGGGGAGGAGGGTGGCCTGCCGGAGCACGTCGAGGGCGGAGAGGTAGACGCCGGTGTCCTCCCAGGCCGCGAGGGGGCGGCCGTCGGGGTGGCGCGTGGTGTGGGCCATGCCGCTGCGCCCGGGGTGCCGCTCGACCAGGAGCTTCTGCCCGACCTCGTCGAGCACGCTGTATTTCAGGTACTCGGGCGACTCACGCTGGAGCAGGTCGAGGCAGAACCCGTGGATGGTCCCGACGAACATCTCGGCGAGCCCGGGCAGCTCGCCGTGGGCCTCGGCGACGCGCGCGGCGATGCGCTCCTTGAGCTCGGCGCCGGCCTTCTCGGTGAAGGTGAAGGCGATGAGGTTCTGCGGGGCGAGGCGCTCGGCGCCGTCGGGCGGGGGCCCGAGCAGCTGCGCCACGCGGCGCGCGACGACCTCGGTCTTCCCGGAGCCGGCGCAGGCGATGAGCTGGAGGTGCCCGTCGCGGTGCGCGATGGCGTCGAGCTGAGACGGCGTGAGGGCTGGCGGCATCGGCGGTGGTGTTCTCCCCGCGCCACGCTACGTCGGGACCGCGCCGCGACGCACCCACCGGCCTCGACGGGAGGGAAGCTCGTGGCGGGGCACCGGAGAAGAACCGCAAGGGCGCAAGGGTCGCAAGGATGAAGACCCGGAGCGAGGTCGAGGGGCTCGAAGCGTTCACCTCGCTTCGTTCATGCGCTATCAACGCTCCCCCAACGCATGACCAGCCCTCCCGCTCGCATCGGCGTCGTGCTCAACGCCAACGCCGGCCGCACCCGCCGCGACCCCGGCCTCGCCGACCGCCTCCGCGCGCTGCTCACCCCCGACGACCTGCTCGTCGCGACGCGCTCGCCCGACGAGCTCGTGGCCGCGGCCGAGCGCCTGCGCGCGCACGGCACGACGTTGCTCGCGGTGGTGGGCGGCGACGGCAGCGCGAGCGTCACGCTGTCGACGGTGGCGCGCGTCTACGGCGAGCAGGCCTTGCCCCCCGTGGCGCTGCTGCGCGGCGGCACCATGAACACCGTCGCCAACGGCGCGGGCACGCCGCGGGGTACGCCCACGTCGCTGCTCGCCTCGCTGGCGCCGCGGCTGCGCTCGGGCCGCGGGCTGCACACGTCGCAGCGCTCGACGATCGCGGTCGGCGACCGCTTCGGCTTCCTCTTCGGCACCGGCGTGGTCGAGGGCTTCCTGCACGCCTACTACGCCGACGGAACGCCCACGGTCTTCTCGGCCGCGACGGTGCTGGCGCGCGGCGTGGCGTCGGCGCTGGTGGGCGGCCCCCTGGTGCGTCGCATCGCCTCGCCCTGCCGCGCCGCCGTCGACTTCGCCGACGGCAGCCACTGGCCCGTGCAGGACTACCTCACCATCGCCGCCGGCACGGTCGACCAGATCGGCCTCGGGTTCCGCCCCTTCTTGCGCTGCGACGAGCGCCCCGAGAGCTTTCACCTCCTGGGCATCTACGCGCCGGTGGCGACCTTCGCGCGCGAGCTGCCGCGCGTCCGCCTCGCGCGCCCGATGCGCCCCGGCCGCGCGCTCGACCGCGTGACCGACCGCGCGGTGATCCGCTTCGAGAGCGGCGTCGCGCGCTACATGCTCGACGGCGAGATCTTCGAGACGCCGGGCGACCTCACGCTCGGCGTGGGCCCGACCGTCACCCTCGTGCGCTGACCTCACTTTTCTTCCCAAGGCTTCGGAACCCCCCGCGCGGGCCGCTGTCACACAGCCCGTACGCAGCGCCGCATGGAAGCGGTGACTGCGCCCGAGAGGTGACTCCATGACGACGCTGCGCCCCGTGACCCCCGCCGCCACCCCCACCGTCGCCGCCGAGCACGAGGTGCTCTACCAGCTCGTGAAGCGCGCCGAGATCAACCCCATGGAGGTCGAGGACCTCACGCGCACCGCGATCGAGGTCACCGTCCTCTGGAACCGCTCGGCCCTCCACGTCGCGCACCTCGACGACGACCGCGGCTTCGCGCTCACCAGCGTCGCCCCGGCGCTCCCGTCGCCCTCGCAGCACATGCTCCCGGCGCTCGGCGTCGGCGGCGTGGCCATGCTCGGCGGCGCGGTCGCCGCCAGCCTCGCGGTGGCCTCGCTCGGCGCGCTCGCCACGGTCGTGGGCGTCGGCCTCGGCGTGCGGCGCCACCAGCAGAACGAGGCCGTGCGCCAGGACGGCGGCCGCTTCGTCGTCGACGCGGCGATGCTCGGCGCCGACGAGCTGCCGGTGGTGATGCGCGAGGGCGCGGGGGCCCGCTTCGTCTTCGCGGCGGGCGCGACGGGCGAGGTCGAGATCGACGGCGAGAAGCGCCCGCTCGCCGAGCTCACGGCGCAGGGCCTCGCGCGCGCCTCGTCGGTGGTGCCGGGGGCCTTCGAGGTCGCGATGGTGCCCGGCGGCAAGTACCGCATGGAGCTCAACGGCCTCACCGTCGTCGCCAAGGCCGTGCGCGCGGGCCGCCGCACCGCCACCGCGATGAGCAACGACCGCCCGCTGCGCGGGGCCTCCATCGGCGCCGCCGCGGCGGTGGCCGTGCTGCTCGGCGCGATGCGCTTCGCCGCGCGCGACGACGCGGGCATGCTCAGCGACGGCGACCGCGACGACCGGATGTCCGAGCTGCGCGACTTCCTCGCGCACCACACCGAGCGGGCCGAGGCGCCGCCGCCCCGCGAGGCCGCCG
>JAQBQI010000570.1 GCA_028287085.1 Myxococcaceae bacterium | reverse complement strand
GCGACGGCCGCGGGCACGAGCGCGGCGACGAGGACGGCGAGGAGCGCTCGGCGGGAGGGCTGCACGGCGACGGACGGTACGCGATCGGGGCGGCGGGGCGCGTCAGTGAACGCTCGGCGCGGGCGCGTCGAGCACGCGACGCACCTTGCGACCGACCGACTCCGGCGTGAGCGGCTTCTCCAGGAAGGCGACGCCCGCCATGAGCACGCCGTGCCGCACGATGGTGTCGTCGGTGTACCCCGACATGAACAGCACCTTCATCGCGGGCCGCAGCGGCGCGAGCCGCCGGGCGAGCTCGGGGCCGCTCACGCCCGGCATCACGACGTCCGTGAGCAGCAGGTCGATGGTCCCCTCGTAGCGCTCGCAGAGCAGGAGCGCGTCCCCGGCGCTGCGCGCCTCCAGCACCCGGTAGCCGCCCCGCCGCAGCATGCTGTGGGTGACCGCGCGCACCTGGTCCTCGTCCTCCACCAGCAGGACCGTCTCGGAGCCGCCCCTCGGCAGCGCGACCCACGACGGGCGCGCCGGGTCCACCGGCCCCTGCACACGCGGCAGGTAGATCTTGAAGGTCGTGCCCACCCCGGGCTCGCTGTAGACCCAGATCGTGCCACCGCTCTGGCGCACGATCCCGTCCACCATCGAGAGCCCGAGGCCGGTCCCCTTGCCCACCTCCTTGGTGGTGAAGAAGGGCTCGAAGATCCTCACGCGCGTGGCCTCGTCCATGCCCCCGCCGCTGTCGGTCACCGCGAGCATCACGTACGGGCCGGAGCGCGCGCCCAGGTGCAGGTCGCAGAAGGTCTCGTCCAGGTCGAGGTCCGACGTCTCGAGCGTGAGCCGGCCGCCGGTGGGCATCGCGTCGCGGGCGTTGACGACGAGGTTCATCACCACCTGCTCGATCTGCCCCGGGTCGACCCAGCAGCAGCCCGACCCCGACGGGGGCGCCACGGTCAGCACCACGTCCTCGCCCACGAGGCGCGCGAGCATCCGCTCCATGCCCAGGAGCACCTCGCCCAGGCTGACCACGCGCGGCTGGAGCACCTGTTGGCGGCTGAAGGCGAGGAGCTGCCGGGTGAGCCCCGCGGCCCGCTCGCCGGCCTTGCGGACCTCCTCCAGGTTCTCGCGCAGCGGGTCGCCGGGCCGCAGGTCGGCGATGGCCATGTCGTTGTAGCCCAGCACCACCGAGAGGAGGTTGTTGAAGTCGTGCGCGACGCCCCCCGCCAGCCTCCCCACGGCCTCCATCTTCTGCGTCTGGCGCAGCTGCTCCTCGGTCCGGCGGAGCGCCTCCTCGGCGCGCCGGCGGTCCGAGAGGTCGACCATGAACGCGATGCAGTTCGGGGGGTCGAGCGTCGCCACCCCCAGGAGCACCGTCACGCGGCTGCCGTCCTTCCGGAAGAACTCCTTCTCCCAGGGGCGGGCGATCCCCGTCACCTCCAACTGGTGGAAGGCCAGGGCGTCGAGCTCCTTCCACTCGGGCGGCGTCATCACGTCCCAGCTGGGCAGGGCGGCGACGCCCTCCTCGGGGGAGTACCCCAGGGTCCGGAAGTAGGTGTCGTTCGCCTCGTGCAGGCCGCCCCGTACGTCGGCGGAGGCGATCCCGACGATGCCGGACTCGGACAGGCGGACGAAGCGGGCCTCGCTCGTGCGCAGGGCCTGCTGGGCCCGCCGGCGCTCGCTGATGTCGTGCACCATCACCAGGACGCCGTCGCCGTCGCCCGGGTCGTCGACGACGGCCGCCGACTCGTAGCTCACCCAGAGCGTCGTGCCGTCCTTGCGCAGGAGCGTCAGCTCGACCGGCGTGCCCGTGCCGGGCGTCCGGCCCGCCAGGCCCTCCGCGGCGGCGCCCCGGAACTCGGGGGCGACGAAGTCCACCGCGGCCCTGCCCAAGACCTCCTCCGGTCGGCAGCCCAGCATGGCGGCCAGCCGTCCGTTGACGAAGGTCGTCTTCCCCCCCGCGTCGACGAGCCACACGCCCTCGTTCGTCGTCTCGACGATGCGCCGGTAGCGCGCCTCGCTGAGCTGCAGGTGCACCTCGGCCCGCTTGCGCTCGATCGCGTAGCGGATCACCCGCTCCAGGAGCTGCGGGGTGATCTGGTCCTTCAGGAGGTAGTCCGCCGCGCCCGCCCGCATCGCCTGGACGTCGATCTCGCGCGCGCCCTGCCCGGTGAGCAGGATCATCGGACACTCGAAGCCGTTCTGGACCGCCCGCTCGATGATCTCGAGGCCGCTGTGCGCGCCGAGGCGGTAGTCGACGAGCGCGACGTCGTAGGCCGACCCGAGCTCGGCCAGGGCCGCCTCGTAGGTCCGCACCCACTTCACCTCGAAGGGCGCGCTGTCGATGCCCCTGAGCACCTTGCGGGTGATCCGGTAGTCGTCCTCGTCGTCCTCGACGAGCAGCACCCGGATGGGCGTCCCCTCGCTCACGGTCGCTCGGCCCCCGGCGCGTCCGGGAGCTTCACGACCTGGAACCAGTACTCCCCGATGACCTTCATCACCGTGACGAGCTCCGCGAGCGTGAACGGCTTGCAGA
The DNA here is from genome assembly GCA_028287085.1 of Myxococcaceae bacterium. GTDB lineage: Bacteria > Myxococcota_A > Polyangia > Polyangiales > SCUS01. The sequence continues at coordinate 6,886 of JAQBQI010000570.1, read as the reverse complement.
TGAACGAGCTCGCGCCGAGGTCGTACGAGCGATACACGTCCTCCTCGGCCTTCGAGGTGGTCATCACCACCACCGGGATGCGGCGCAGCTCGGCGCTGGCCTTGATCTCGGCGAGCGCCTCGCGGCCGTCCTTCCTCGGCATGTTGAGGTCGAGGAGGATGAGCCCCGGGGTGGGGGAGAGCGCGGGCGGCGCGAACTTCCCCCGGTGGTGCAGGTAGTCGATGAGCTCCTCGCCGTCGGCGACGGTGTAGAACGCGTTCGTCAGGTGGCTTCGGCTCAGCACCTTCGCCGCCATCGCGCGGTCGTCGGCGTCGTCGTCGGCCATCAGGATGACGACCTCTCGGTTGTTAGGCTCCATCGGGTTCTCCCTGGGGTTGCGCGAGGGGCAGGCTGGCGACGAAGGTCGCCCCCTCGCCCGGCCTGCTCCGGGCGGTCAGCGTCCCGCCGTGGCGCTCGACGATCTTCCGGCAGATCGCGAGGCCGATGCCGGTGCCCTCGTACTCGCCCCGCCCGTGGAGCCGCTGGAAGATCTTGAACACGCGGTCGAGGTACTTCTCATCGAAGCCGATCCCGCGGTCCGCGACGCTGAGGAGGACGGTCCCGTCGCGGACCTCCGCGCTGACGCGCACCGCGGGGGCCTCGCCCGCGCGGTGGAACTTGAGCGCGTTGCCGATCAGGTTCTGGAGGAGCTGGCGCATCTGCGTCGGGTCGCTGGTGACGGTCGGCAGCTCCGCGACGTCGACCCGACCGCCCGACTCGCGCAGCCGCGCCTCGAGGTCGGAGAGGACCTCCCGGGCGACGCGGTTGAGGTCGACGGGGCGGAGGGGCTGGGCCTGCGACGAGACGCGCGAGAAGGTGAGGAGGTCGTTGATGAGGGTGCGCATCCGCTGCGCGGTGGCCTGGATGCGGTCGAGGTAGTCGCGGCCCTCGTCGTCGAGCGCGGCGGCATGCTCCTCCTTCAGCGAGTCGGCGAAGGACTGGATCTTGCGCAGCGGCTCCTGCAGGTCGTGCGACGCGACCGAGGCGAAGTCCTGCAGCTCGCGGTTGCTCTGCGAGAGCCGCAGCGCGGAGACGCGGAGCTGGTCCTCGGCGCGCTTGCGCGCGTCGATGTCGGTGCAGGTGCCGAACCAGCGCGTGATGGCGCCGGCCTCGTCGCGCACCGGGAGGGCGCGCCGCAGGTGCCAGGCGTATTCGCCGTCCCTGCCGCGCAGGCGATACTCGACCTCGTAGGCCTCGCCGGCCGCGATCGCCGAGTGCCAGAGCGCCAGGCACTGCGCCCGGTCGTCCGGGTGCACGGCGTCCGCCCAGCTGTCGTCGCCGCTGGCCCCCCCGGGGCGCCCGGTGAACTCGTACCAGCGCCGGTTGTAGTAGTCGAAGCAGCCGTCGGCGCTCGCGCCCCACACGATCTGCGGCATCGACTCGGCGAGGTCGCGGAAGCTCCGCTCGCTGCGGCGCAGCTCCTCGTCCGCGAGCTTGCGCCGGGTGATGTCCGTGTGGACGCCGACCCACTCGCGGATGGCGCCGTCGTCGGCGAAGACGGGCACCGCGCGCACCGAGAAGTACCGGTACGCGCCGTCGTGGCGGCGCAGGCGGTGCTCGAACTCGAAGGGCTCGCGGGCGGCGATGGCGTGCTCCCAGAGCCGGAGGTTCTCGCCGCGGTCGTCCGGGTGCACGGCCGCGAGCCAGCCCTGGTGCTGGTACTCGGCGGGCGGCTGCCCGGTGTACGCGGCCCAGCTCGCCTGCTCGCCGACCATCTGGCCTTCGGGGTTCTGGGTCCAGATGATCTGCGCGATGGCGAGGATGAGCGATTCGTAGCGGTCGAGCAGCCGGCGGAGGCGGGCCTCGCTGTCCGCGAGCTCCCCGTCGCGCACCTGCAGCGGCGTCATCAAGTCGCGCCCGGGGGCCCCGCGTCGTCGCGACGGCACGAGCGCGATGCTGCGGTCGCGGCGACGCGCGAACGGATAGGGGTCTCCACCCCACAGTTTTAGGCGGTGGCGCGCGCCACGTCGATGAGGAAGATCCGTCGCTATGCTTCGGAAAGACCGACGTATCGCGGGGCTGCGGAGGTAGGCTCGTGCGGGTGGAATGGCTGAACTACCATCACCTGCTCTACTTCTGGATGGTCGCGAAGGAGGGCAGCATCGTCCGCGCCGGTGAGGCCCTGAGCCTCGCGTCCTCGACCATCAGCGGCCAGATCCATCGGCTCGAAGAGGACCTCGGCGAGAAGCTGTTCGCGCACGAGGGGCGCAGGCTGGTGCTGACGGAGTCGGGCCGCGTCGCGTTCCGGTACGCCGACGAGATCTTCTCGCTGGGTCGCGAGTTCGTCGACACGGTGAAGGGGAGGGCGAGCGGGAGGCCGCTGCGCCTGGTCGTGGGCAGCGCGGACGTCCTGCCGGCGCTGCTGGTCCGGCGCTTCCTCGAGCCGGCGTTCCGACTCGGCCAGTCGGTGCACGTCGTCTGCCGCGCGGAGAAGTCCGTCGAGGAGTTCCTCGCCGAGCTCGCGCTCCATCGCGTGGACGTCGTCCTCTCCGACGGGCCCTCCCCGTCGGGCGGGGCCGTCCGCGCGTTCAGCCACCTGCTGGGCGAGTGCGGCACGACGTTCTTCGCCGCGCCGAAGCTCGCGGCCAGGGTCCGCAAGGCGTTCCCGCGCTCGCTCGACGGCGCGCCGTTCCTGCTGCCCGGATCCCCCTCGGCGGTGCACCGCGCGCTCCGGCAATGGTTCGGCGCCCTGGACGTTCGACCGCACATCGTCGCCGAGTTCGACGACAGCGCGTTGGCGAAGGAGTTCGGGGCCTTCGGGCTGGGGGTGTTCCAGGCGCCGAGCGTCATCGAGGCCGAGGTGCTGCGCCAGTACAACGTGCGCGTGCTCGGGCGCTCGGAGGCGGTGCTCCAGAGGTTCTACGCGATCTCCGTCGAGCGGAAGATCAAGCACCCGGCGGTGATCGCGATCAGCGAAGCGGCCCGGAAGGACATCTTCGCGGGAGCGTGAACCGGGAGCTTCGCGGGACGTCGATCGAGCGGCTGGTGGGGCGGCCGGCGCTATCGTCCCCCGGTGACCCCCGAGACGCTCCTCGCGCTCCTGACGCTCGCCTTCCCCTCGTCGGCGCACCGGGTGCGCCCCGAGGTCGCGCCGTTGCTCACCCGCGCGGCCGACGTCGCCGCCATCCCCGCCCCGCTGCTCGCCGCCGTCTGCTGGACCGAGAGCCGCCTCGGCACCGCGCCCCGCTACGCCTCGCTCTGCGGCATTCGCGTGCGCCACGCCTTCGTGCGCGACGACGCCCGCAGCGCCGAGCTCGCCGCGGGCCTCCTCGCCCGCCGCTTCGCCGAGTGCGGAACCTGGCGGCGCGCGCTGGTGGCCTTCCGCGCGGGCGACGGGTGCCGGGCGGCCGACCCGTCGGGCTACGCCGACCGGGTGCTCGGGGTCGCGCGTCGGCTGGGATTGCCCTGAGGCGCCCCGCGGGTCGCGTGCGCTACGATGCCTAACCCCCGCCATGACCGAACCCCTCCCGCAGGACGACTTCCTCGCCGCGCTCCGCGACGTCGGCGCGCGCAAGTACCACGACAAGCACCGCTTCCACGTGCTGATGAACGAGGGCCACCTCACCCCGGCCCAGCTCAAGGTCTGGGCCCTCAACCGCTTCTATTACCAGCGCAGCATCCCCGCGAAGGACTGCGCCCTCATGGCGAAGATGCCCATGCCCCTCGACCGCCGCCGCTGGCGCCAGCGCCTGCTCGACCAGGACGGCACCGGCCCCGAGGACGAGGGCGGCATCGAGAAGTGGCTGCGCCTCGTGGAGGCCTGCGGCGGCACCCGCGACGAGGCGTGGCGGGCCGAGGGGTTGCTCCCCGGCGTGCGCTTCGCCGTCGACGCCTACGTCCACTTCGTGCGCGACGAGCCCTGGGTCATCGGCGTCGCCTCGTCGCTCACCGAGCTCTTCTCGCCGGCGCTGATGTCGCTGCGCATCGCGGCCTTCGAGCAGCACTACCCCTGGGTCGCCGCCGAGGGCCTCACCTACTTCCGCGGCCGCCCGACGCGCGCCAACAAGGACAGCGACCACGCCATCGAGCTCGTGCTCGCGCACTGCACCACGCGCGCTCTCCAACGGCAGGCCATCGGGGCGCTCGACTTCAAGTGCGACCTGCTCTGGGCGCAGCTCGACGCCATCTACGCGCACTGCGTCGGGACGTGAGCAGCGTGAGCGACCCGAGCGACCCGAGCGACGCGGCGCGGCCCACCCTCGCGCGGCGCGCCCGCCTCCGCTGGGACGCGGCGCGCGCGCGGCACGTGGTGGTGGTCCCCGAGGGGGTGCTCGCGCTCACCGAGGAGGCCGCCGAGGTCGCCGCCCTGCTCGACGGCCGGCGCTCGCTCGCCGACGTGATCGCGGCCGTCGCCGAGGCCCACCCCGAGGCCCCGCGCGAGGTCATCGACGCCGACGTGCGCGCCTACCTCCGGCGCCTCGTCGAGCGCGGGTACGTCACCATGGAGGCGCCGTGATCGACCCCCCCGTCGCGCTGCTCGCCGAGCTCACCTACCGCTGCCCGCTGCGCTGCGCGTACTGCTCGAACCCCGCCGACTGGCGCGACTACGGCGACGAGCTCGACGCCGCCGCCTGGTCGCGCGTGCTGCGCGAGGCCGCCGACCTCGGCGCCCTGCACGTGCACTTCTCGGGCGGCGAGCCGCTGCTGCGCGACGACCTCGAATCCCTGGTGCGCGCCGCCCGCGACGCGGGCCTCTACACCAACCTCATCACCTCGGCGTGGCGGGTCACGCGCGAGCGCCTCGCGGCCCTCGCCGACGCGGGCCTCGACCACGTGCAGGTGAGCGTGCAGGACAGCGACGCCCCGCGCGCCGACCGCCTCGCGGGCACCACCGCCCACGCCCACAAGCTCGGGGCCGCGCGCCAGGTGAAGGCGCTGGGCATGGCGCTGTCGATCAACGCCGTGCTGCACCAGCGCAACCTCGCGCGGGTGGGCGAGATCATCGCGCTGGCCGAGTCGGTCGGCGCCGAGCGGCTGGAGCTCGCCAACACGCAGTGGCACGGCAGCGCCCTCGCCCACCGCGACGCGCTCATGCCCGACCGCGAGACGCTGGCGCGCGCGCAGTCGGTGGCCCTCGCCGCGCGCGAAAGGCTGCGGGGCACAATGGACGTGATCTGGGTGATCCCCGACTGGTACGAGGACGCGCCGCGGCCCTGCATGGACGGCTGGGGGCGGCGCTTCGTGACGGTGGTCCCGACGGGGGTGGCGCTCCCCTGCCCCGGCGCGCACGACCTGCCCGGCATGGTCTTCGACAACGTGCGCGAGCGGTCGCTGGGCGACATCTGGCGCGAGGGCCGCGACTTCCAGAAGTTTCGCGGCACCGACTGGATGTCGCCGACCTGCGCGTCGTGCGAGCGCCGCGAGGTCGACTTCGGCGGCTGCCGCTGCCAGGCCTTCGCGCTGACCGGCGACGCCGCCCGCACCGACCCCGCCTGCCCGAAGAGCCCCGACCACGCCCTCGTGCGCGACCTGCGCCGCGCGCGCCCCGCCGCCGTCGCCGACGAGGGCCCGCTCTACCGCATCGACATCCGCCGCGGCCGTCGCGCATCCTGAGCGCGATGAAGTTCCGCGGCGTGAAGCCCTCGCTGATCTCGACCCAGGTGCGCAACACGGCCGCGTGGGCCCTCGACGGCCCCGTCGACGAGCCCGCCCACTCGTGGCGACGCGCGCTGGTGTCGGCGACGGAGATCCCCCACGGGCACGACGGCGAGGGGGCCTACCTGCGGCTGCTGCTCGCGGCCCACTTCGCCACGGTCGCGACCTTCGTGCCCACCGACGTCGACAGCCACATCCGCTTCCACGCGTGGCAGCGCTGCGAGACCGTCGACGACCTGCGCGTCGCCGCCGCCGTGCTCGCAGAGACCGCCGCGTGGGACCCGTCCGAGGTCTCCGCGCGCGTCGTGAACGTCGACGGCGTGGGGGCGATCTCCGGGCACGACGGCGAGTGGATGGGCGTGCGCGCCGGGGCCCTCGGTCGCGCCCTGGCCCTCGACGACGCGGCCACCGCCGACGCGCAGACCGCCTTCCTCGACGCGGCGCTCGAGCGCCACGCGGCGGCCTGGGCGGCGGTGCAGCGCGCCAAGGGGCGCGAGCTCGTCGCGCTCGAAGTGGTGGCGACCATCGCGCACAACCTGGGCGACCTCTCGCGCGTCGTGGAGACCTGGCCGTTGAAGTCCCCGACCGCGCTCGCGCTGCGGCGGCGCTACGCGAAGCTGGGGCACGAGACCGACGGCGACCCGCGCTTCGCGCTCGCGGGGCGGATGTACAAGCGGGTGATGGCCGCGGAGAACCCGCGCTTCCTGGCGCTGCGGGCGGCGCGCTCGCTGCGCGTGCACCGCGACCTGCTGGTGGGCATCGGTCCCTTCTTCGACGCGTGGGGCGAGACCATCGCGCGGCACCCGGTGCTGGCCGACGGCGCGCCGGGGGGCGAGCACGGCGGGCGCGGCGCGGTGCTCGCGGCGCTGGTGACGAGCCACCTCGCGGCGCCGACGGCGCAGGGCTTCCTGCGGGCGATCGCGGGCTTCCACCGCGCGGCGCCCGGAGGCGTCGAGCGCTACGCCGACGAGGTGGCGGCGCGCGAGCGGGCGTCGCTGCGCACGGGCGCGATTCGCGAGGCGCTGGGGGTCGATCGGGAGCGCTTCGAGGCGCGGATGGTCAACCGCTACCGGGCGGCGCTCGACGCGGGCTGAGCGGCGGTCAGTTCACGCCGGGGATGAGCACCTGCACGCCGCCGACGTTGACGCGGGTCTGCCCGTTGCGCTGGTCGATGTTGATGGGCGGCTGGTTGGCGAGGCCGGGGATGCGGATCTGCACCGGCTGACCGGCGTCGGTGCGGCGGCGCGCCGCG
>JAQBQI010000735.1 GCA_028287085.1 Myxococcaceae bacterium | reverse complement strand
CGGCCCGACGCGCCCGCGGGCCTGCGCCGCGGGGTGCTCGCGGGGCTCGTGCGCTGCTACGACCGCCTCGGCGAGAGCGCGCGCGCCGACGGGTACCTCGCGCGCGCCGAAGCGATGAGCGAGCCCGGGTGGCCGCTCGACGGCGCGTGGCCCTTCGAGGCGCTCATCGACGCGTGCCTCGCCCTCTCGTCGGCGCCGCCCCACGATCCGTCGGCGGCATGACCCACACCACCGACGACCTCGTGCGGCTGCTCGACGGGCGCCGCGTCTGCGTGCTCACCGGCGCGGGCATCTCGACCGACTCGGGCATCCCCGACTACCGCGGGCCGTTGACCCGCGCGAAGGCGCGCAACCCGATCCAGCACCGGGCCTTCGTGACCGACCCGGCGACGCGGGCGCGCTACTGGGCGCGCAGCGCGCTGGGCTGGCCGAGGTTTCGCGACTTCGCGCCCAACGCCGCGCACCACGCCTTCGCCGCGCTGGAGCGCGCCGGCCGCCTCACGGGGCTGCTCACGCAGAACGTCGACCGCCTGCACGGCAAGGCCGGCAGCCGCGACGTGATCGAGCTGCACGGCGCGCTGCACGAGGCCCGCTGCCTCGCGTGCGGGGCGCTCGAAGACCGCGACGCGCTGCAGGCGCGGCTGCTGGCGCTCAACCCCGGGGCTGACGCGCGGGCGCACTCGCTGGCCCCCGACGGCGACGCGGAGGTCGATCTGGCGGCGACGGCGGGCTTCGTGGTTCCGGCCTGCGAGGCGTGCGGCGGGGTGCTCAAGCCCGACGTGGTGTTCTTCGGGGACAACGTGCCGAAGCCGCGGGTGGAGGAGGCCTTTGCGCGCCTCGACGCGGCCGACGCGCTGCTCGTGGCGGGGTCGTCGCTGGCGGTGTTCTCGGGCTACCGCTTCGTGCTGCGGGCGGCGGCGCGGGGCATCCCCGTGGCGATCGTGAACCTGGGCGAGAGCCGCGGCGACGAGCACGCGGCGGTGCGGGTCGACGCGCCCGCGGGCGAGGTGCTGCCGGCGCTGGCGGCGGCGCTGGGGTGACCTCACCCGCGCTGCCGCGCGCCCCTCTCCATGAATGGAGAGGGGCTGCTCTCACCTGACAGTTCGTCGACGAATGCAACCGTTCGCCGGAGCCCCTCTCCATTCATGGAGAGGGGCGCGCGGCAGCGCGGGTGAGGTCACACCCGGCTCGCCCCGCGCAGCCACGGCAGCGCGCGCACCGGCTCGGCCGCGATGGCGCTCAGCAATCCCCCGACGAAGGCGCCCATCACGCCCACCGAGGCCATGTCGCTGCCCGACAGGAAGAGGTCGCGCACCGGCGTGCGCGGTCGCAGGTACTGGTTGCGGTAGCGCTCCGGCGTCGGCTCGATGCCGTAGATCGCCCCGGCGGGCGCGCGGGTGAAGTGCTCCGTCGACACCGGGGTCGACAGCTCGGCGAAGGCCAGCATCGGCGCCAGCGCGGGCATGTGCTCCAGAAACTGCGCCCGCAGCCGTTCGGTGAGGTCGCGCTTCATGGCGTCGTACTCGTCGCCCCGGCGCTTCCACCGCCCGTCGGCCCACTTCCGGAAGAACTCGTAGGGCACGAAGGTCACCACCTCGCCCGTGTGCAGCAGCTCCGGACCGGGGTCGTGCGTCGGGTCTTTGAGGGATGGGAATGACGTGTAGAGACACGGCGCCCGCGCGCCCGGGTCGGCGATGTCCCACTCGGGGCGCTCGGTCGACCAGGTCTCGTAGAACCACTTGTTGGCCGGCGACGCGCCCGCCTTCGTGATGTCCCCTTTGAAGCCGAGGTACAGGCACACGTGGCAGGGCGAGGGCTGCAAGGCCGCGATCGACTGCGCCCACGGCTGCGCGCGCACCTCGGGTGGCAGCAGCCGCGTCACCGTCGCGAGCGCCCCCGCCGCGCTGATCACCCGCCGCGCGCGGATGACCTCGCCGTCCTTCAGGCGCACCCCGACGGCGCGGTGGTCTTCGATCAAGATCTCGTCGACCTCGGCGTTGATGCGCGTGAACCCGCCGCCCGCGGCCACCGTGGCGAGGAGTGCTTCCGCGATGCGGGCCGATCCGCCCACCGGGTAGAAGCCGCCGTGCAGGAAGTGTCTTGCCACCAGGGCGTGAATGGCGAACGAGCTGCGCTCGGGCGGGACACCGTAGTAGCCCCACTGCGCGGTGAGCACGCTCTTGAGGCGGTCGTCGCGGGTGAGGCCGTCGAGCACGTCGCGGGTGCGGGTGAGCAGCAGGCGCGTCGCGTCGGGCGCGATGACCCCGTCGGTGACGCCCGCCCAGCCCGGCGGCAGCAGGCGCGAGAGGTAGTAGCGGCGCATGCCCGCGGAGACCTCGCGCACCGTGCGGAGGTACTTCGCGACGCCGCCGGCCTCGCGGGGGAAGGCCGCGACGAGGTTGTCCTCGAAGCGCTGTTTGTCGTCCGGGAAGTCGATGCGCAGGTCGGGGAAATGGAACTCGTCGTACACGCCGCCGAGCGAGCTCCATTGCAGCTGGTCGCGGGTGAGGACGCGCAGCACGCGGCCGATGACCGAGCGCGCGTCGACCTCGCCGACGGCGTGTACGCCGACGTCCCAGCTCCAGCGCTTGCGCTTGAAGGTGTGCGTGAAGCCGCCCGGGACGTAGTGCTGTTCGAGCACCAGCACCCGGCGCCCGAGGCGCGCGAGCGTGGCGGCGGTGGTCATGCCGCCCATGCCCGAGCCGATGACCACGGCGTCCCAGGGGCCGGCGGGGGTTCTGGTGTCGTAGTGGCGCTCGCGGCGAGGAGAAGTCGGGCTCATCGGGGAGGGGACTCTAAGCCCGACGCTTCGGGTGCGGGGAGACGTCGCCGAGCGCGAGCCTCAGGGGTCGGCGGGTCCGTCGTCGAAGACCACGGCCTTGAGGTGCTGGAGCACCTGCACCGCCGTGAGGTTGCGCTGGTTGTAGCCGTAGCGCAGGGCGGTGGCGGTGAAGTTGGTCCCGTCCGAGCCGGTGTAGATCGTCGGGTGGATGCCGTCGCCGCTGACGCCCTGGTTGAGCACCGTCGGCGCGCTCAGGGCCGCGAAGTAGTCCCAGAGCGGAACCTGCTGCGCCGCCGCCACCGCGGCGATGGCGTCGTTGTACGAAGCGACCCGCGCGCCGAGCGTGGCGTTGTCGCGGCGCGCGGGGATGGTGCTCAGCACCGGGATGACCCCGGCGTTGACCGCGTCGGTGACGATCTGCGTGAGGTTGGCGCGGTAGGTGGTGACGTTGTTGATGCGCTCGAGGTCGTTGGTGCCGAGCATGATGAGGGCGGACGCCGGGAGCGTGCGGTGCAGCTCGCAGCGCAGCGCGGTGTTGAAGGGCGACGGGCACTCCGAGCGCGAGACCGCGCCGAGGGCGTCGGCGGTGGTCCAGCCCGAGGCGGCGGCGACGCTGTCGATGGAGAAGGAGTTGGCGACGCCGCACCAGCCCGAGGTGCGGTTCGACGGGAAGGAGGTCGCGCGGAAGAACGAGATCGTCGGCGCGAGCGACGTGTACGCGCCGAGGGTCTCCACCCCGCAGCCGATGTCCGTCAGGAAGGACCCCGTGTCGGTGATGCTGTCGCCCACCTTGGCGAAGACCCCCGCGCGGTTGCCCGCCGACTGCCCCGCCAGGAACACCGAGCGCAGCCGCGCCTTCATCGACGCGTTGATCACCGGCACGACGCCCCGCGCCGCGCCCGCATCGGCGCTCCCAGTGTCGGCGCTCCCAGTGTCGGCGGGCCCGGCGTCCGCTGGCCCGGTGTCGGCGGGGCCCGTGTCCCTCGGCCCCGTGTCCAGCGGTCCCGTGTCGGCGGGCCCGCTGTCCAGCGGTCCCGTGTCGGCGGGCGTGCCCGCGTCGGACGGCTCCCCGGTGTCGGGCGGACCGTCGTCGTAGACCACGGCCTTCACCCGGCCGAGCACCTGCACCGCCGTGAGGTTGCGCTGGTTGTACCCGTAGCGCAGCGCGCTCGCGGTGAAGTTCGCCGCCGAGCCGCCGCCCACGCTCGGGTACAGCCCGTCGGAGGCCATACCCTGGTTGAGCATCGTCGCGCCGTTGAGCGCGACCCAGTAGTCCCAGAGCGGCACCTGCTGCGCCTCGGCCACGGCGATGATCGCGTCGTTGTAGGCGGCCACGCGCGGCCCGAGGGTGGTGTTGTTGCGCCGCGGGGGGATGGTGCTCAGCACCGGGATCACCCCGGCGTTGACCACGTCGGCGACCACCTGGGTGAGGCTCGCGCGGAAGGCCGCCGGGTCGGCCGAGGCCTGGAGGTCGTAGCTGCCGAGCATGATCAGCGCGGCGCCGGGCCGGGTGCGCCGCAGCTCGCAGCGCAGCGGGGTGTTGTCCGGCGCGGGGCAGTCGCTGGGCGCCGTGGGGTAGGGGGTGAGCACGCGCGCGGCCGTCCACGCCTGGTCGGCGGCGGCGCTGCGCAGGGAGTAGGAGTTGGCGGTGCCGCACCAGGCGCCGGTGCGGCTGGCCGCGAAGGTGACCGTGCGGAAGTAGTCGACCGTGGGCAGGAGCGACGCGTAGGTGCCGAGGGTCTCGTCGCGGCAGCCGAGGTCGTCCATGAAGGCGCCGGTCGCCGTGAGGTCGTCGCCCACCTTCGAGAAGACGTTCGCGCGGTTGCCGGCCGCCTGGCCCGCCGCGTAGATGGCCCGCAGCCGGGCCTTCATCGACGCGCCGATGACCGGCAGCACCGTGCGCGGCACCGTCGCCGCCTGCACCGCGGTCCCGCTCTCGGACGTCGGGGCACAGCCCGCCGCGAGGAGCGCGCACGCGAGCCCCCGCCCCACCCACCTGGACATTGCGTTCATGGACCCACTCCTCCAATCGCGCGTCCGCAGCCGCGCGGTGGGGGTCGTGGTGCCGGGAGGGCCCGAGCGGGAGTGGAGGGAAGAATTGCCGCGCGGCGATGCCTGGGCGGGAGGGGGTTGGTACTACAGCCGCACCGGCGGCGACGGCCCTCCCCCAGCCCCCTCCCAGGTCTCATCGTTGCCCTCATCGTGCGGACGCCCGCTGAAACGCCGCCCACTTCGCGGTTGCGGACGGCCCTGACGGGCCTGCAACCGCTGAACTGGGGGCCTGGAGCTGACCGCCCGGCCT
>JAQBQI010000521.1 GCA_028287085.1 Myxococcaceae bacterium | reverse complement strand
GGCGGCGCGGCGACGTCCTGGAAGACCGCCCGCGTGTTGCCCAGCGCGATCTGGTCGCCGTGCGACAGGAACGACTCGCCCGAGACGCGCTGCTCGTTGACGTAGGTGCCGTTGAGCGAGCCCAGGTCGCGCAGCACCCACCGGCTGCCGCGCAGCTCGACGACGCAGTGCTCCTTCGACACGATGCGGTCGAGCAGCTGGATGCTGTTGTTCGGGTGGCGGCCGAGCGAGTTCACCATCGCTAGGTCTCGCTCTTGGGGACCGTCCGGCCCGATGATCACCAGCTTCGCCATGGCCTCGGTGTGCGCTCGAACCCGCGGGTCGCGAGACTATGCCCCCGCCCCCGAAAATACCACAGACCGTTCGCTCACGGCGCGGTGACGCCCACGGCCGCGAGCCCCTGCCGGATCAGGTCGGCGCGCATCCCGTACTTGAAGTTCGACCCGCGGTTGACCTCGACCTCGCGTCGCTGCCCGTTGCTCGGGTCGATCACGATCTGGCGCTCCTCGTCGGCGAGGCTGCCGGCGTTGATGCCGACGACGCTGCCGCTCGGCAGGAAGATCGGGCTGCCCGACGAGCCGCCCGAGGTCTGCGCACTGTGCTGTAGCTTCTGCGCGGCGGCCGGCTCGGCGATGCCGTCCTGGAAGTTGGTGACCCGGTTGATGAGCCCGAGCGTGATCGTCGCCACCGGCGAGTTCTCGTTCATCGTCATGCCCGGGAAGCCGTAGACGAACACCGCGTCGCCCTCGTGCAGCGCGAAGAGATCGCGGTCGCTGGCCAGCCGCGCGACGGTCGGCAGCGTGCCGGTCACCCGCACGAGGCCGACGTCGTACCCGGTGCCGCCGCGCGAGTACCGCGAGTCGTGGAAGCGCGCGTCCATGTAGACGGGCCGCGCGACGAGCACCGACCCGGCGGCCTTGTTGCGCAGCGCGACGATCTGCGAGCCCCGCGCGATCTCGTCGTTGGCGACCTGCACGCAGTGGGCGTTGGTGGCGATGATGTCGCGGGTCACGGCGAAGCCCGTGCAGAAGCCCTGCGTCCGCGCGGCGCCCGGCCGCTGGTACGCGAGCATGTAGATCGCGCTCTCGTTGGCCGCCGCGAGGCGCGAGCCGGCGCTGCTCGGGTCGCCGCCCGGCGGCACCGGCAGCGCGACCTCGGACTCGCGGCCCCGCGACCGCTCGAGCAGCAGGAAGGCGCCCAGCGCGATCGAGACGATCACCAGCCCCGAGAGCAGCACGATCGCGAGCTTCAGCCCCGTGTTCGACCGCCGCTTGTCGGAGGCCACGATCGCCTGGTCGATCATCATCGCGACCGTGCTGCGCCCGACCTGGGCGCCCGCCGGGAGGGCCGCGGCGACCGCCTGTCCGATGGAGGCTTCGGCCGCGCGCGCGGGCGCCACGGGCACCTGCTCCATCGCCACGGTCCACCCCGCGGGCGGCTTCACCGGCGCGAAGGGCCTCGCTCCGGGCGCCGGGAGCTCCACGCGAAAGCGCGGACCGGCGCCCCCGAGCAGCAGCACGTCCCCCGCCGCCAGGGTGCGCTGCTGGACGCGCGCGCCGTTGACGAAGGTGCCGTTGCGGCTGCCGAGGTCCTTCACGACCCAGGACTGATCGAGGCACACGAGCTCGCAATGGCGGCTCGAGGCGTCGAGGTCGTGTTGGGGGTCGAGCGCGAGCTCGTTGTCCGGCGCGCGCCCGAGTCGGACGCGCCCGGCGTCGAAGCGCCAGACCCGGCCGGCCTCGGCGCCGCTCTCCTGCAACAGCCGGATCTCCACGGTGCCTCGGATCGTACACCCGCGCGACGGGTGCGGTCAGTCCCGCGAGGCGTCGGCGGGGGCGGCCTCGGCGGCGTCGCCCCACGAGGGCGCGGGCACGAGGGTGGGCGCCGCGCCGCCGTTGGGCATCACCGGCGTCACCGGCGGGGCGTCGTCGACGTGCGCCGGCGCCGACGGAGGGGGCGGGCGCGACGAGCCCATAAGCCGCCACGCGCCGAAGGCCAGCAGGGCGACGGCGAGCGCCGCGAGCAGCCAGCCCACCCACGCGCCGCCGCGCGAGACGGGGAGCACCGCGGGCTCGCCCTCGTCCTCGTCGTCGACGCGGTCGGCGGCCGACGCCGTGGCTTCCGAGCCGACCCTCGACCGCTCCTCGCGGCCCGGCGGGTACGAGTGCGCCTTCTTCACGTCCGAGCCGGGCGGCGGCAGCGCGGGGACCTTCAGGGCCGACGAGGCGCTCCCGACGATGGGCGACTCCACCGACTCGGAGAGGACAAAGGCGTGGTAGCCGACCGGCTCGTCGTCGTTCGACGGAGCCGGCAGGTCGCCGTCGAAGCGGGCCACCACGACGGTGATGTTGTCGTGTCCGCCGGCGTCGTTGGCGGCGTCGATGAGGCGCTGGCAGCACTCGGTCGGGTCGTCGATGGTGGCGAGCGCTTCGTGGATCTGCTCGTTGGTGGCGAGGCCCGAGAGCCCGTCGGAGCAGAGCATCAGGGCGTCGCCGCGGCGCAGCTCGATGAACGACAGGTCGACCGAGACCGCGTCGGCGGTGCCGAGGGCCTGGAGGATGATGTGCGCGTGCTCGTAGCTCTCGGCCTGCTCCTCGGTGAGGCGCCCGGCCTCGATGAGCTTGGAGACGAGCGACTGATCCTTGGTGATCTGGCGGAGGCGGCCGCCGCGGAAGAGGTAGGCGCGCGAGTCGCCGACCTGCCCGACGAAGAGGGTGGTGTCGAACACGCCCGCCACCGTCGACGTGGTGCCCATGCCGTGCTGGTTGCGGTTGGTCTTGGCGGCGAGGAAGATCCGCGCGCCGGCCTCCTGCACCGCGGTGACCAGCGTCTGCGCGAACTCGTCGGCGTCGTCGGGCGACGAGCTCTCCTGCATGATCGTGTGGATCACGTCGACGGCCATCTGGCTGGCGATCTCGCCCGCCAGCGCGCCGCCCATGCCGTCGCAGACCGCGAGGAGCATGCCCCGCGCGCCCACGCGGACGGTGTCGCCGACGTCGTCGCTGCCGCGCTTCTCGCGCGTGAGGTCGGCGAGCACGAAGTTGTCTTCGTTGTGGTCGCGGATGCGGCCGACGTCGGTCGCCCCGCCGATGCGAAGCGTCACCTGCGCGGGCTTCGCCGACGGCGGCTCGTCACGCAGAAACGAGAGGTCGGCGGACGCCGGCGTCGAGTCGAGCACCATCGGCGGCTCGGCCGGGGCGGGCACCGAGTCGAGCACCATCGGCGGCTCGGCGACGACGGGCGCCTCGGTCGCCGCGGGCGCCTCGACGTGGGGCTCGACCACCGGCGCGGGGGGCTCGGCCGCGATGGCAGGCTCGGCTGCGGGGGCGGCCGCGG
>JAQBQI010000512.1 GCA_028287085.1 Myxococcaceae bacterium | reverse complement strand
GGGCGTCGCGGAAGCCGGCCTTGAGGCGGCGCGGGTCGTCGGCGTGCGGGCCGCGCGGGTGGTGCGCCGCCGCGAGCAGCCGGTCGCGGTCGAAGACGGCGGCGAAGCGGTCGGGGTCGGCGGCGGGCGCGTAGAGCGAGCGGCGCTCCCAGTGGCGCTTGACGAAGTCGGTGGGGGCGAGCGGCGCGACGAGGTCGGCGAGCGAGGGGAGGCTCATTGCCCGACGCTGCGCGAGCGCAGGGTGATGAGCTCGTTGCACGGCGCGAGGCTGCGCCGCACGCCGCCGTCGCCGACCTCGGTGGTGACCATCGGGCGGGCGGCCTGCGTGGCGCGGCCCGCCCACTGGTAGTCGCTGTCGGTGAAGCCGAACCAGATGCACATCTCCTGGTCGCCGATGCCGTAGCGCACCGTGGTCGAGCGCGGGTTGTCGAAGGCGCAGGTCAGCCGCAGCGCCCGCGCGCCGCTCACGTCGACGGCCGGCTCCATCGTGCGGGCCCAGCTCTCGCCCTGGCGCGCGTCGGTCTCGTAGAGCGAGCGGCCGTCCATCGGGCCGCCCAGCACCGTCACGCTCATGCGGCTGCCGAGCTCGTGGTAGTGCGCGAGGCCGTAGTAGAAGCGCAGGTCGAGCGGGTGCTCGGTCAGCGAGCGCGCCCGCTCGTCGAGCGCGCACTCCACCGTGAACTCCGAGCGGCCGCGCGGGGTGATCTCCAGCGGGCCGTACTCCAGGTAGAAGGGCGAGAGCCGCGTGCGCACGGCCGAGCGCGCGATCGAGCGCACCGTGAAGTCGACGCCCACCTGCCGCGCCGCGGCGCTGGCGTTGAGCATGTGCAGCGCCCCGACGATGCGCGAGTGCGGCGGGATGGCCACCGCCGTGCCGGGCGGAAACTGCTGCGTCTCGTGCTGCACCTGCGTGCTCTGCGCGAAGAACACGCCGCCCAGGTACGAGGCCACGCCCTGGTCGAAGTTGCGATCACTGCACCGCCACGTGCCGTCGGGCCCGTCGTAGTTCGCCTCCGGCACGAAGAACCAATTGGAGTGGTGCATCCCCGCCGTCGCGGTCATCTCCACCGTGCTCAGGTAGATCGTCTCCTCGTTGTGCAGCGTCCACGACTCGCAGCTCGACGCGCTCTCGCCGCCCGCTGCCAGCGTCCACGGGCCCATGCGGTGCGTCAGCGTCTGCGCGCGCGTGTCGGCCCCGCCGTCCGTCGTCGGCGCCTCGCCCGCGTCGACCTTCACGGCGCCGGTGTCGACTGCCGTCGCGCCCGCGTCGGCCGCGGCGTCGGCCACCACCGCGGCGCCGTCGGAGCAGCCCCCCAGCGCCACCGCACCCGCCAGCACCCACCCTCGAAGCATCGCGCGCGAGCTCATCGACGCCCGATGGGACGGCACCACCCACCGCCCCGTCAACCGCCACCCCCGCCCGGGTTGACGCCGCCCCCTCCCCTCGGCTCCTACTCCGCCGCGTGCGACGACGGATCCCCGCTGCGCTCCTCCTCTCCGCGACCCTCGCGCTCGCCGCGTGCGCGTCCGAGCCCGCCGCCGTCGACGCCGGGCCGCCCAGCTGGGCCCGCGTGCAGGCGATCTTCGCCCCGCGTTGCAACTTCGCCCCGTGCCACGGCGGCGTCGCCGGCTCGCTCACCCTCACGGGGCCGGGCGCGTACGCGGCCCTCGTCGGGGCGCCGTCGTTTCAGGTCGCGCGGGTGGCGCGGGTGGCGCCGGGCGACCCGGCGGGCTCGTACCTGATGCTCAAGCTGGAGGGGCAGATGGCGTCGGTGACCGAGTGCGCCGCGACGCCGCGTACCTGCGGCGTCTCGATGCCCCAGGGCGAGGCCGCGCTCCCGGCCGCCGAGCTCGCCGTGGTGCGCGCCTGGATCGCCGCGGGGGCGCCCGAGTAGTCGTCAGCGCCAGACGTTGGTCGCGGGCGAGTAGGCCTCGACGCGCGTGAGGTACATGCTCGTGGTGTTCGACCCGGCGATGGCGAGCACGCGCCCGTCGGGCAGCGCCGCGAGCCGCGTGTAGCCGTGCGAGACGTTGAGCCCGGCGAGCGCGGCGTAGGTCCCGGCGGCGGTGACGAGGGCCACCGCGGTCGCCTGGTAGTTCGACCCGGTGTAGCCGCCCGCGAGGTAGATGCGGCCGTCGGCGCCGAGCGCGGCGCCCGCGTAGCTGCGCGTCGTGCCCAGCGTCGGACCGGCCGCCCAGGTGTTGGTCACCGGGTCGTAGATCTCGACGGTGCTGGTCTGCGAGGTCGTGCCCGCGTCGGTGAAGCCGCCGAACAGGTAGATGCGCCCGTCGGCCGCGGTGACCGCGCTGGCGCCCTGCCGCGCCGTCGTCGGCGCGCGCACCGTCGACCAGGCGTTGGTCACCGGGTTGTAGGCCTCCGCCGTCGCCACCATCCCCGCGCTGTTGCGCCCGCCGAACAGGAACACCCGCCCGTCGGCCCCCCGCGCCGCCGCCGCGTGGTAGCGGGCGGTGAGCACCGGCGCCAGCGTCGCCCACGCGTTGGTGGTCGGGTTGTACGCGTAGACCGACGACGTATACACCCCGTTGTAACCGCTGATCGCCAGCATGCGCCCGTCGGTGAGGGTCGCGCTCGCGAGCGCCCACGCGGTGGCGGGCATCGCGGCCCGCGTCGTCCAGGCGTTGGTCGCCGGGTCGTAGACCTCGGTGCTGCCGAGGTACGCGCCGTTGTACCCGCCGAACACCGCCACGCGCCCGTCGAGCGCCGTGCCGACGCCGAAGCCGTAGCGCCCGACCGTGAGCGACCCCGGCGGCGCCGTCGTGCAGGCGCGCGCCACGCAGGTCTGCCCCGACGGGCAGGCCGCCCCGCACGCGCCGCAGTTGGCGCCGTCGGCCGCGAGGTTGGCCTCGCAGCCGTCGGCCGCGCTGGCGTTGCAGTCGGCGAAGCCCGCGTTGCAGCGGGCGACGGTGCAGCGCGCGGCCACGCAGGCGGGCGTCGCGTTGGCGGTGGCGCAGGCGCGGCCGCAGGCCCCGCAGCTGTCGAGGCTGGTGCGCACGTTGGTCTCGCAGCCCGTCGCGTCGTCGCCGTCGCAGTCGAGGAAGCCCGTCACGCACGACGTCTGGCACTCGCCCGCGATGCACCCGGGGAAGGAGTTGGGCCGCGACGCACACGCGCGCCCGCACGCGCCGCAGTGGGCGCTGGTCTGGTTGAGGTCGGTCTCGCAGCCGTTGCCCGCGTTGGCGTCGCAGTCGCCGTAGCCCTCGCCGCACGCCATGATCGTGCAGCGCCCCGCGACGCAGGCCCCCATCGCGCGCGCCGGCATGCACACGGCCCCGCAGGCGCCGCAGTTGGTGGCGCTGCTCGACGACGCGGTCTCGCAGCCGTTGCCCGGGTTGCCGTCGCAGTCGCTGTAGCCCGCCTCGCAGGCGTACTCGCAGCGCCCGGTGGCGCACACCGCGGTGGCGTGCGCGCGCGCCTCGCACGCCCGCCCGCAGCCGCCGCAGTGGAAGACGCTCGCGAAGGTGTCGGTCTCGCACCCGGTGCTCGCGTCGCGGTCGCAGTCGCCGTAGGGGAGCGAGCAGCTCCCCACGGTGCACATCCCGTTGAGGCAGGCGGGCGCGGCGTTGGGCACGGCGCAGCGCTGGTCGCAGCCTCCGCAGCTCGCCACGTTGGTCTGGGTGTCGACGCAGGCGCCGTTGCAGCACACCTGCGACCCCGAGCACCCGCGCTCGCCCGTGCAGCCCGTCACGCAGAGGTTGCCCACGCACAGGTTGCCCGCGGGGCAGTGGGCGCTCGTCACGCAGCGCACGCAGCTGTGGGTCGTCGGGTCGCAGCGGTCGGCGTCGGCGCCGCGGGGGCAGCCCTCGTCGGCGTGGCAGCCCGACACGCAGCGCGACGACGCGCCGTCGCAGTGCTGGTCGGCGGCGCAGTTGTCGGGCGAGACCGTGCAGCCCGTGCAGCGCCCGCTCGCGGCGTCGCAGATCGACCCCTCGGCGCGACCCGCGCAGTCGGCGCTGGTCGCGCAGC
>JAQBQI010000503.1 GCA_028287085.1 Myxococcaceae bacterium | reverse complement strand
GCCGGCAGGTCCCGTCGGTCCCGCGGGGCCGGCCGGTCCCGCCGGTCCGCCCGCGGCGCCGACCCAGCGGCCCATGTTGTCGATCACGGTCATGCCGCCGACGGAGATGCTGCGCGGGGTGATGTCGCCGTTGACGTTGCCGGCCACCAGCGCGTACGGGACGCTCGACACCGGCTCGCGCGGCGTCATCTCGGGGTCGGTGCCCACGGCCACCGCGAGGAAGCGCTGGGTGCCGTTGAACACGGTCGCCCCGAAGGGGGTCATCAGCCCGAGCTGGGCCGAGAAGTACCCGTCGTCGAGGGTCACCGTCAGGGTCTCCGACCAGAGCTGCGTGCCGCCGCTCGCGGCGTCGTAGATGCGGTAGGTGATCGACTGGCTGCCCGCGATGGGCGCGCCCATCCGGTCGAGGAGGCGGCCCTGGTGCACCAGCTGCTGCGGCACCTGGGCGTGCGCGGCCGTCGGCGCGAGCCACGCCGCGCCCGCCAACAGACCGATCACGAACGCGTTGCGAATCGAGAGCATTTCCATTCTCCGTGCGTCGCGCGTGCGCGCCGCGGTGCCGTTATCGAGCGAGAAATCCTGAGGCCTGGACGATCGGGGCGGGCGCACTAGCGCGACCCTCCGGAGGCCCCGACCAGGCCGCCGCGCAGGCGGAAGCCGGGCGACTGGAGCACCGACTGGTGGATCGACGACTGCCCCAGCGTCGACACCATCCGATAGTTGGGCGAGGTCAGCAGCGCGCCCGCGCCGACCAGCGAGCTCGCGGTGTGCCCGCGACCCCGCGCGACGCCGCCGTCGTTCGGGCCGCCGTCGTTCGGGCCGCCGTCGTTCGACCCCGCGTCGCCGCCCGCGTCGTCCGACGCGTCGCCGGTCGCGTCGCCGGTCGCGTCGATCGTGGCGTCGTCCGACGCGTCGCCGGTCGCGTCGAGGGCCGCGTCGCCGGCCGCGTCGATCGCGGCGTCGCCCGACGCGTCGCCGGCCGTCGTGTCGGGCGCGTCGGCGCTCACGTCGGCGCTGGCGTCGCCGCGCTCGGGGCCGCCGACCACGCTCGTGCCGTCCGCGCAGCCGAGCCCGAAGGTCCCACCAAACAGTGCGAGGGCTATGGCCCCGCGGAGACCCGACTGTCGCATGCGCCGCCCTCTCAGCTTCGCCTTCAGCTGTAGCCCCGTATGCGAAAACGTGTCAACGCTCGCCTTCGGCCACCTCGGCGATCGCCCGGTGCACGAGCTGGATGCACACCGACCCTTCGCCCACGGCCGAGGCGACGCGCTTCACGCTGCCGGCCCGCACGTCGCCCACCGCGAAGACCCCGGGCAGGCTGGTCTCCATCAGGAAGGGCCGCCGCGCCAGGGGCCACCCCCCGACCGCGCCGAGCTCGTCGCCCGTGCGCACGAAGCCCTTGGCGTCGAGGGCCGCGCAGCCGCCCAGCCACGCCGTGTTGGGCCGCGCCCCGGTCATCAGGAACACGTGCCGCACGGGCCTCGTCACCGGCCCGGCGCCGCCCTCGCGGAAGGTCACCGCCTCGAGGTGCCCGTCGCCCGCCAGCGCCTCGATCTGCGTGCGCGTGTGCAGCGTGACGTTGGGCGACTCCTCGATGCGCCGGACGAGGTAGCGCGACATGCTCTCGGCGAGGCCCGCGCCGCGCACGAAGACGCTCACGTGCCGCGCCGTGCGCGACAAAAACATCGCCGCCTGCCCCGCCGAGTTGCCGCCGCCCACGACGATGACCTCGTCGGCGCCGCAGAGCTGGGCCTCGAGGTGCGTCGCGCCGTAGTACACCCCCGCGCCCTCGTAGCGCGCGAGGTCGGGCAGGTCGGGCTTGCGGTACTCCGCCCCGGTGGCGATCACCACCGCGCGGGCCTGCACCGTCGCGCCCGAGGAGAGCGTCAGCCGGTAGGGGCGCCGCTCGCAGTCGATGGCCACGACCTCGCTCGCGAGGTGCAGCGTCGCGCCGAACTTCTCGGCCTGCACCAGCGCCCGCGCGGCCAGCGCGTGCCCCGAGATGCCCGTCGGGAAGCCCAGGTAGTTCTCGATCTTCGAGCTCGACCCGGCCTGGCCGCCCGGCGCGTGGCCCTCGATGACCAGCGCGTCGAGCCCCTCGGAGGCGGCGTACACCGCGGCCGCGAGGCCCGCCGGGCCGGCGCCCACCACCACGACGTCGCGCACGCGCGCGGGGTCGAGCGGGGCGTTGAGCCCGAGGCACTCGGCGATCTCCGCGTTGGTGGGCTTCTTCAGCACCTTCTCGCCGCGGCAGATGACGATCGGCACGTCGCTCTCGCGCAGGTGGAAGCACGCGAGCATCGCCCCGACGGCGGGGTCGCCCTCGAGCTCCAGGTAGATGTGCGGGTGCCCGTTGCGCGTGAGGAACTCGTGCGCGCGCAGCGTGTCGGCGGAGGCGCGCGAGCCGATGAGCACGACGTCGCCGCGGTCGTGGGCGATGAGCGCCGTGCGCCGCAGGATGAAGGCCCGGAGGAACACCTCCGACAGCTCGGCGTCGGTCTGCACCAGCGCGAGGAGGCGCTCGCGCGGCAGCTCGAGCAGCAGGCAGTCGGTCTCGGCGCGGCCGTCGACGAGCGAGCGGTGCCCGGAGATCATGTTGACCTCGCCGGTGAACTGCCCGGGGTCGTGCACGGTGATGACGTTCTCGCCGCACCCGGACAGCGCCGCGGGCTGCACCACCGCGAGCCGCCCCTCGAGCACGATGTAGAAGGGGATCACCTCCTGCCCCTGCGACCACACGGTCGCGCCCGCGGCGAAGCGGCGCTCGCGGCCGTAGGGGCGCAGCCGCGCCACCTGCGCGGCCGTCAGCCGCGGGAACATCTGCGCGCCGCGCCCCCCGTAGCCGTCGTCGGCCGGCGCCTCGCTCACGCCGACAGCACCGCGTCGTCGACGTAGCAGTAGGTCCAGGTCTCGCCGGGCTCGGCCGAGGTCACGATGGGGTGCCGGGTCGCGTGGAAGTGCTTGGTCGCGTGGCGGTTGGGCGACGAGTCGCAGCACCCGACGTGGCCGCACGTGAGGCAGTACCGGAGGTGCACCCAGCGGCCCCCGATCTTCAGGCAGTCCTCGCAGCCCGCCGCGGGCCGCGTCACGTGGCGCAGCGTGGTCTCCGCGACGTGCTCGCAGGGGGAGGTCAGATCGACGAAGTCTCGGCTGGACATGGGCGTTGCTCCTTCGCGGCGCGGGCGGGAGAGACCCCCTCCGACCCCTCCGTGCTCGCGCCAGTTCGATCACCTACCCCGCCGATCAAGCCCGCGTCCAGTGCCGGAGGGCCGCCCGGCGCGCACGAGCTGCCGTATTCTCCCGCGCCTCCCCGACGTGCCCACGCTGCCGCCTCGAATCCGCGCCCTGCTCTCGGCCGCCACGCCCGCGATCGCCCCGGCGCTCGTCGCCGGCTCCGCCGTCGCGCTGCTCGCGCTCAGCCTCGCCACCCTCGGCGGGCACTTCCTCCGCTCGCCGCTCGCGCGCGACCCGGCGCAGTTCCAGTTCATCGCGTGGGCCCTGTCGCGCGGGTCGGTCGACTACCGCGACCTGCGCGACATGAACGCCCCCCTGTCGCACGCCATCCACTGGCTCTTCATGCACCTCGGCGGCCTCGACGACGGGCGCTTCCGCTGCCTCGAGCTCGCCGCCCTCGTCGCCGCCGTCGGCTTCGCCGGCGCCGCCCTCCCGCGCCGCC
>JAQBQI010000493.1 GCA_028287085.1 Myxococcaceae bacterium | reverse complement strand
CGCGGCGCGGGGACGTCCTCGACCGCGGCGTCGTACTCGCACTGGCCGAGGTCGGCGGGCGGCCCCGCGTCGACGACCGCGGGCGCGTCGGGCGGCGCGTCGGGCGCGGCGTCGAAGGCCGCGTCGGCGGGCGGCACGTCGGCGGCTACGAGTGGGGTGCTGTTGCAACCGAGGGCCGCGAGGGCGATGGGGAGGAGGATCCGGACGCGCATCACGGCAGTCTCGTCATCGGCCCCTCCGAGGGGGTATCGGGGCCGCGCAGGGGTTTTCAGTCGTAGTACTCGAGGCCGAGGTGGGTGATGAGCTCGACGCCCCGCATCCAGCGCAGGGTGTTCTTGAGCTTCATCAGCTGGATGAAGAGGTCGTGCTCGGGGTAGAGCCCCGGCGCCGTCATCGGGCTCTTGAAGTAGAAGCTCAGCCACTCCTGCACGCCCGACATGCCCGCGCGCTGGGAGAGGTCGAGGAAGAGCGCGAGGTCGAGCACGATGGGGGCCGCGAGGATGGAGTCGCGGCAGAGGAAATCGATCTTGATCTGCATCGGGTAGTTGAGCCACCCGAAGATGTCGATGTTGTCCCAGCCCTCCTTGTTGTCGCCGCGAGGGGGGTAGTAGTTGATGCGAACCACGTGGGAGTAGTGGCCGTAGAGCTTGGGGTAGAGGTGCGGCTGGAAGATGTGCTCGAGCACCCCGAGCTTGGAGACCTCCTTCGACTTGAAGCTCTCCTGGTCGTCGAGCACCTCGCCGTCGCGGTTGCCCAGGATGTTGGTGCTGTACCAGCCGTCGAGGCCCAGCAGACGGGCCTTGAAGCCCGGCGCCAGGATGGTCTTCATCAGGGTCTGGCCGGTCTTGAAGTCCTTGCCCGCGATGGGCACGGCGTTGCGGCGGGCGAGCTCGTGCAGCGCCGGGAAGTCGACCGACAGGTTGGGCGCGCCGTTGGCGTAGGGGACGCCCGAGCGCAGGCAGGCGTAGGCGTAGATCGCGCTCGGCGCGATGTCGTCGGAGCTGTCGCGCAGGCCCTGCTCGAAGGCCTCGAGGGTCTCGTGCACGGCCGTGGGGGCGCGCCAGGTCTCGGTCGACCCGCACCACACGGCGACGCAGCGGTCGACGCCGCGCTCGGCCTTGAAGCGCGTGATGTCCTCCATCAGCTGCTCGGCGAGGTGCATCTTCGAGGTGCCGGTCTTCACGTTGGTGCCGTTGATGCGCTTCACGTAGCCGGGGTCGAAGACCGCCTTCATCGGGACGATGCCCTCGAGGAAGTCCTTCACCAGCGAGAGGTGCTCCTTGGAGAGCACGCCGGCCTTCGTGGCGGCCGCGTACGCGTTGTCGGGGAAGATGTCCCACGCGCCGAACTCCACGCTGGCGAGCGCGGCCACGGGCACGAAGTCGGCGATGCGCGGCGAGGTCGCGTCGGTGCGCTTGCCCACGCGGACGGTGCCCATCTGCGTGAGCGACCCCACCGGCTCGGCCAGTCCGCGGCGGACGAGCTCCACGCCGGCGATGAAGGTGGTGGCGACGGCGCCGAGGCCGGGCAGCAGGATGCCGAGGCGGCCGGCGACGGGACGAACTGCGGGCGGTTTCTTCATGGAAGGGCGCGGACCCTACCAGACGGCCGCGGTCACCATCAACGCGGCTCGGCCCCGCCCGACGCGCTGCGGGGCACCCGCGCCCAGAGGGGGAAGGCCACGAGCGCGGGCAGCGCGGCGGCGAGGCTCCAGCCCTGCAACCAGCCGCGGCCGATGAGCGTGCCCGCGATGAGGGGGCCGACGATCTGCGCGACCGAGGTGATCGACTGCGTGAGCCCGAGCACCACGCCCTGCTCGTCGCGGCGGCACTGCTGCGTGATCATCGCCGTGAGCGGCGCCCGCAGGAAGCTCGAGCTGAGCGCCGAGAGCGTGGCGCTCACCAGCAACAGGGGGAGCGCGTAGGACTGGCCGAGCACGACGTAGGCGACGCCCGCGCACGCGAAGCCGAAGCCCACCAGCGGGCGCTCGCCGAAGCGCCGCACCACGCGGCCGACGAGGCCGCCCTGGAGGAAGATCCCGAGGAGCCCCGAATACGCGAACACGTAACCGACCTCGCGCACGCCCCACGGGGCGCCCGAGGCGGTGTGCAGGCGGCGCTCGGCGAAGAGGGCGAAGCCCGAGGTGAAGAGCGAGAAGGAGAGGGCGAAGCAGAAGAAGAGGGCGAGCAGCGTCGCCAGCACGGGGCGGCGGAAGTAGTCGGCGTAGCCCGCCCAGGAGAACACCGTGAGGCGGCGGCCCGCGGGGGCGGCGGGCTCGACCGTGGCGGTGACCGCGCCGGCACCAGCGGGGGCATGGGCGGGCGCGTTGGCGGCGTCGACCTGCGCGGCGGTGGGCTCGCGGAGCAGCAGCGCGGTGGCCGTGACGCTGGTCGCGGAGAGCCCCGCGGCGGCGTAGACGGGCCAGCGCGGGTCGTAGTGGGCGAGCCAGCCGGAGATGGCCGGGCCGATGAGGAAGCCGACGCCGAAGGAGATGCCGATGACGGCGAAGGCGCGGGCGCGCTGGGCGGGCGGGGTGACGTCGGTGATGTAGGCCTGGGCGATGGTGAGGTTGCCCGCCGTGGCGCCGTCGATGATGCGCGAGAGGAAGACCACCCAGAGCACCTCGGCGCGGGCCAGGAGGAGGAAGCCGAGGAAGGTTCCGACCTGCGAGACGAGCAGGAGGGGGCGGCGGCCGTAGCGGTCGGAGAGCTGGCCGAGCACCGGGCCCGAGAGCAGCTGGCAGAACGCGTAGGTGGCCCCGAGCAGGCCCACCACCATGGGCGAGGCGCCGAAGCGCTCGGCGTAGAAGGGCAGCAACGGCAGGATCAGCGTGAGTCCGAGGACGTCGACGAGGATGACCAGGAAGATCGGGACCAGGGCGGAGGGCATCGGTGGGTCTTGGCTGCCTCGGATGCACCCGATCGACTCGCTGGCGCAAGGGGCGCGTGCACCCGGCGGCCCGCCGTGCGACGGATGGGCACCCCGAGCGCCGATGCCACCGCGTAGCCGACTCCGCTTCCTCGTCGCCCTCGCGGCGCTCCTCGTCGGGGCGTGCCGGGCGGAGGCGCCGGCCCCGCGGGCGTCGTGGGCGACCCTCATCGCCCCCTACGCGGCGGGGCGCGAGGTGACCCGCGGCTACGTGCTCGGCCCGCCGGCCCGCGGCCCCGAGCACGACGTCGCCTTCCGCGCGACCCGCGCCGCCGACCGCACCCAGGTCGAGCTGCACGTGGTCGATCGCGGGCGGTGGCAGGGCGTGCGCGAGACCCGCTCCTTCGGCGTCGCGTGGGAGGCGCCGCGCACCACCGCCACCCGCGACGACGCCGAGGCCGTCACCGAGGCCCTCA
>JAQBQI010000456.1 GCA_028287085.1 Myxococcaceae bacterium | reverse complement strand
CCAGGTGGCGATGCGCGGCGTGAGCGTGGCGTGCAGCTCGCGGGCGCGGCGGGGAATGCCCGGTCCGCGCAGGGCCGGGTCGGCGAGGTCGCGCACGAGCAGCAGCCCCGGCCACAGGAACAAGGGCAGCGAGACGATCGCGCGAAAGAGTCGGTACCAGTAGCGGAATCGCGACATGAGTGGTGCTCCGGGCGAGAGGGTCTGCGCCCAGCTCTCGCCCGCCCGCTCGGGCGCCGCCGCCGTCCGATGCACGGACGGTCGCGCGCGGCCATCGAGCGGTCGCGAAGTCGATCGGGGCGTCAGAGCCCGAGGCGCTGACGGAGCCGGCGGGCCTCCTGGCGCGACACGGGCACCTCGTCGCCGGTGCGGGTGAGCGCGACGTAGCCGCCGGTCGGCAGCGGCCGCAGGCGGTCGACGTGCGCGAGGTTCAGCAGCGCGCGCCGGTGCACCCGGAGAAACCCCCTGCCCGCGAGGCGCACTTCGAGCTCCTGGAGGGTGAGCTCGGTCCAGAGCATCTCCTCGCCGACGCGCAGCCGCACCAGCGCGCCGTCGAGCATCGCGAAGGCCACCTCCGACGGGACCAGCAGCCGCACCTCGCCGTTGACCGCGATCGCCAGGCGGTCGATCGGGCTCTTCGCGCCGGCGGCCTCGTAGGCCTCGGCGCGCGCCGACCGCACCCGCGCCCGCGCGCGGTCGACGGCGACGGCGAGGCGCTCGGCGGCGACGGGCTTGAGCACGTAGTCGAGCGCGCCGCGGGCGTAGGCGGCGATCGCGTGCTCGGGGTGCGCGGTCGCGAAGATGACCTCGACGCCGAGCTCGGCGGCCGCCTGGGACACGTCGAGACCCGAGAGCCCGGGCATCTGCACGTCGAGCACGGCCACGTCGACGTCGATCGACTCCAGCATCGAGAGGGCCGCCGCGCCGGTGGCGCACTCGGCCACGAGCTCCACGTCGCGCAGCTCGGAGAGCAGCCGCCGCAGCCGCCGGCGGGCCATCTCCTCGTCGTCGGCGATCAGCACCTTGAGTGTGGTCACGGCGCGCCCCCGTCGAGCGTCCGGGGCGGGAGTCGCACGGTCACGCGGGTGGTCCCGCCGGCGGAGGTGAAGGCCGCGTGGGTGTCCTCGCCGTAGGCCAGCGCGAGGCGGCGCTGCACGCTCGCGAGGCCCTGCCCCCCGTCGCGCGGGCCGCCGAAGGCGCCGGGGTTCTCGATCGACACGAGCGCGTCGCCGTGGTCGTCGCGCACCGAGGTCACGACCTCGCCCTCGTGCCCCGCGGCGGGGCCGTGCTTGATGGCGTTCTCGAAGAGCGGCAGCAGCACGAGGGCGGGCACCTCGCGCGCGGTCGCCGCGGGCGCGACCTCGAAGCGGAAGCGGTAGCGCCCGGCGTCGCGCGCCGTGTAGAGGGCGGCGAGCTGTTCGAGCAGGGCGAGCTCGCGGGCGAGGGCCCAGCCCGGCGCGCGGAGCGCGTCGAAGACGGCGCGCAGCAGCGCGGCGAGGTCGAGCGTGGCGCGCTCGGCGACGACGGGGTCTTCGCGGCACCACTCGGCGATCGCGTTGAGGGTGTTGAAGAGGAAGTGCGGGTCGAGCTGCGCCCGCAGCGCGAGGATCTGCGCGTGCTCGGCGTCGACGGCGAGCCGGTCGGCGCGGGCGCGCTCGCGCTCGGCGCTGGCCTCGAGCTCGATGTCGCGCCCGAGGCCCCAGCCGCCCACGAGAAACAACGCCATCAGCACGCCGAGGGAGTGCGGCTCGCTGACGTAGGTCCACTCGAGGCCGACGCGCGGCGGGAGGAGGACGCCGACGCCCACGACGATCGCGCCGGCCGCGAGGGCGTAGAGGGCCCAGGCGCCGAGGTGGTGCGCGAAGGAGGGCAGCGGGCGCGCGAAGAGCCAGCGCCAGAGCGTCGGGGCGACGGCGCAGAACAGCGCCATGAGCACGGCGTCGACGAACATCGCCGCCGGCGACGCGAAGGCGGCCCACTCGGCCGACCACAGCGACGCGGCCACGAGCGCGAGCGGGACCGCCCGGCGCGGGGCCGCGAGCGAACGCAAGGTCCCCGCGAAGAGACCGGCGCGGTGGGTGCTGGGCATCGGGACAGCGGCGAGTCTATGCCGTCGCACCGTGGCAAGGGTGCCCGGGTGACGGTGGGGCGAGTTGTCACGGCCGAGGCGAGCCGGGCGGACGAACCCCTCCCTTGCCGCCGAGCGATCGGGCGGAGACCGCGTGGATTCCCGGCAATCTCCGCCGCGCGACCTTGCTTCGGCATACGCCCTGCTGGGCGCAGCCTCCATGAGCCCATCGACGGCGACCCATGATTCCGCGGCCGACGCGTCCGCCACCTTGCTCTCCCGTCTCTTCATCGAACTCTTCCAGACCGAGGAGTCGGCCTTCCAGCACCCGCGCATCGAGGCCGAGCGCCTGGGCGACGTGAGCCCCGCGCACGCGATGGCGGCGGTGTCCGCGCACGCCGCGCGCTCGCTCGAAGAATTGCGCGCGCTGGCCCGGACCGAGAAGCTCGCGACCTCCACCCTGGGGGCCCGCGTCGGCGACTTCTTCTCGGCGGTGCGCGACGTCATCGCCGACCGCACGCTCGACCGCGAGAAGACCTACCGCGGCACGCTCCTCGGGATGCAGCACGGCCTCGGGGTGGTGACCCTGCTCGAGGCGACAGCGATGGCACACGGGCGCACCGCCATCGCCGCGTGGTGCTGGAGCTGGCTCGCCGAGCGTCGCCCGCTGGTCGAGCAGGTCAACGCCGCGCTGGCGTGGTTCGCCGCCAACCCCGATCGCGCCCTGGAGGGTGCGACCGCGCGAATGCCCTCCGCGCAGCATTGAAGCGGCGCGCGGATTCACGACGGCGCGGGCTGGCAGCTGGGGCAGTGATAGGTATATCGCTCGCCCCGGCCCATGTGCTTCGCGACGATCCTGGTGCCGCAGTCGGGGCAGGTGCGCTTGCGGTAGATGCGCCAGTTCTTCTTGAGGGCGTACTCCTTCTTCCATGCATAGAACTGGTGGGAGTAGCGGTGCGCCTCGGCGACCAGGGACGTCAGCTTGCGCGGCGCCAGGTCGCGCACGAGCGTCTCGGGATGGAGCCCCAGCCGGAAGAGGACTTCATTCTTGATGATGTTGCCGACGCCCGCGAAGAGGTCCTGGTCGAGCAGCACGTCGGTGACGTAGGCGTCGGGTCGTGCCTTGACCAGCGCGCGCACGTGGCGCGCGTCCCACCGCCGCGACATGACGTCGACCCGCCAGTCGTAGAGTTCATTGACGGGGCGATCGAGGGCCTTGATCGCGGAGGAGTAGTAGTTCACCTCGCCGGCCGCGAAGCGCATCGAGAGCGTGGGCGGGCGGTCCTTCCGCTCGTCGATACGGTAACTGCCCCACATGAGGAAGTGCACGCGCAGGGTCACTCGCCCGATGCGCAGGAGGAAGTGCTTGCCCCAGGTCTTGATCCAACGGAGCGGCTGACCGGTCAACGAAGACGCCTCGATCTGCTTCGCGACCCCGCTGGCCTCGACGATGGTCGACCCGACGAAGGGCCGCATCTCTTCCCGCAGGATCACCAGCGACGGACCTTCCATATGCCGGCACATCGGACTCGCGGCTTCGCGCCGCAAGGGGCGTCGTAGTTGCCATTGGCCCGTCGCGCCGGGAGCGTCGATTCAGCGCCCTTCCAGCCGGGCCAGGGCCGCGTCCAGGGTGAACGCGCGCGGGTCGAGTCCGGGCTTCACTTCGCTCCACGACAATGGCACTGACACCGTGGCGCCGGGCGTGGCGCGCACCGACCAGGCGCTCGCCACGGTCTTGCCCCGCGCGTTCTGGAGGAAGTCGACATAGACGGTGCCCGGAGGCCGCTTCGCCGGACTGCGCACCAGCGTGGTCAGCCCGGGCGCGGCGGCCGCCACCGCCCTGGCCACGCGCTCGGCCGTCGCCGCCGCGGTCTTCCACGTCACCCGCCGCTCGAAGGGAACAATCACGTGCAGCCCGCTCGCCCCCGAGGTCTTGGCCTGTCCCTCGAAGCCCTCGTCGCCGAGGACGGAGCGCACCACCTGCGCGACCTCGACCACCCGGTCATAGGAGAGCCCCTCCTCGGGGTCGAGGTCGATCACCATCGAGTCGGGAGTGGCCAGTGATCCGATGCGCGCGTGCCAGGGGTGCGTCGAGATCGCGCCGAGCTGTAGCGTGTAGAGCAGCGTCGGGAGGTCGCCGCCGACGAGGCGCGGCCGGGTCGTCCCGTCTTCCAGCCGCACCTTCGCGGTGCGCACCCCGTCGGGCCAGTTGCTGGGCTCCTGCTGGTAGAACGACGGCCCGTCGACGCCGCGGGGGTAGCGCTTGAAGGCCAGCGGCCGGTCGGCCAGCAGCGGCAGGAGCACCGGCGCGACCCGCGCGTAGTAGCGCATGAGGGCCCCTTTGGTGACGCCCGCCGCGGGGAAGATCACGCGATCGAGGTGGGTCACGGTGAGGGTGACGCCGTCGTCGAAGGACAGCTCGCCGCCGCCGTCGCGCTCGAGGCCTTCGAGCTGCTCGATGAGCGGGCGATCGGCGGCCTTCGACGGCGCGGCCTTCGTGCGACGGGGCTGCGCGCGCGGCGTCGCCTTCGCCACCTTTGGCGGTGACTTCACCAGACGCGGCGGCGCGTGCTTCTTCGCGCCCGCACCGATCTCCGTCATGGCACGACCCGTGGTGACCGACCGGGTCTCCTCGGCGGTCACGTCCGAGTCGAGGCGCGCGTGCTCGTCGGGGCGCTTCACCAGCAGCCACCGTGGTTTCGCCGACGCCTTGTCGGAGTGCATCCGCCGCAGCGTGAAGGCGCCGCGCAGGCGCTCCCCGTGGAGCACGAACTCCAGCTTCCCCGCGCGGTGCCCTTCCCCCGGATCGCCCGCCATCACGACCTCGCCGCGGTCCCAGAGCATGACCGTCCCGCCGCCGTACTGGCCTTCGGGAATGGTGCCCTCGAATTGGTTGTAGGCGATCGGGTGGTCTTCGACTTCCACCGCGAGGCGCTTCACCCCGGGGTCGAGGCTCGGGCCCTTCGGGACGGCCCAGCTCTTCATCACCCCGTCGATCTCCAGGCGGAAGTCGTAGTGGAGGTGACTGGCGTCGTGCTTCTGCACGACGAAGCAATGGCGGGTCGACGCGCGCGGCGCCGCGGAGTCGGGCCCGGGCTCCGGGGTGCGGGTGAAGTCACGCTTGCGGCGGTACTCGACGAGCTTGGTTGCCATCGAACAACGAAGAGCACCGTCCGTGCCGTCGGGCTGAAGCCCCTTTCGTTTCTACACATCGCGACGGAGTACTGCCCACTGGGGTCGCTGGGGTTCGGGCGCTGGCCCTCACCCCAGCGACCCCCTCGGATGGCATCACTTCGGAGATGTGTACAAGGGATCAGGGCTTCCGCCCGACGGCACGAGCCGGGAGGTGGAGGCCGCGCCTCGCTCCCGCTCCTGGGCCGTCCGCGAACACACAAGAAGCCCGCTCGTCTGGCGCCGTCGCCCTGAGGTGCGCCCTACGGCGGGCTGAATCCGCGGTGGAAGTCCCAGGCGTCGCGGACGATCTCGTCGAGGCCCGAGCGGCGCGCCTGGAAGCCGAGGCGCGCCTCGGCGAGGCGCGGGCTCGCGACCAGCGCGGCGGGGTCGCCCGCACGGCGCTCGCCGTACACCACCGGGAGCTCGCGGCCGGTCACGCGGCGCGCGGCGTCGACGACCTCCTGCACGGAGTAGCCGCGCCCCGTGCCCAGGTTGAAGGCGCCGGAGTCGCCGCCCGCTTCGAGGTAGTCGAGCGCCATGACGTGGGCCTCGGCGAGGTCGGCGACGTGGATGTAGTCGCGCACGCAGGTGCCGTCGGGGGTGTCGTAGTCGGAGCCGTAGACGGTGACGTGGGGGCGCAGTCCGAGGGCGACGCGCAGCACGAGCGGGATGAGATGCGACTCGGGCTCGTGGCGCTCGCCGAGGCCCGCGGAGGGCTCAGCGCCGGCGGCGTTGAAGTACCGGAGCGCGGCGTACCGCAGGCCGTACGCGGCGTGGTAGGCGCCGAGCGCGTGCTCGATGGCGAGCTTGGTGACGCCGTAGGGGTTGATCGGCCGGGTCGGGTGCGACTCGGGGATGGGCGTGCAGTCGGGCGTCCCGTAGACCGCCGCGGTGGACGACAGGACGAAGGACGGGACGCCCGCGTCGAGGACGGTCTCGAGCAGCGCGAGCGAGGCCACCAGGTTGCCCTGGAAGTAGGCCCGCGGCGCGGCGACCGACTCGCCCACCTGGCTCAGCGCGGCGAAGTGCAGCACCGCGCGCACGCCGTGGCGCCCGATGAACCCGGCCACGCGGGCGCGGTCGGCGACGTCGGCCTCGAGGAAGGGCACGCCCTCGGGCACCGCGTCGCGGTGGCCCGTGACCAGGCTGTCGATGACCACCGGCGCGCGGCCCAGCGCGGCGAGCCGGTGGACGACGTGCGACCCGATGTACCCGGCGCCACCGGTCACGAGCACGCTCATCGTCCTGTCCTTCGCGCGTCCAATGGATCCGTCATTCGTTGGTACTCCTTCGCGGTCGTCGATGGGGCGCTTCGGGTCAACGCGCGGCGGGCGTCTCGCGGTCGGGGCGTTGCACCAGGTGGATCGCCGCGAGCAGCGCGCCGAGCTCGGCGTGGCGCAGCAGGTACGCGTCGTCGCCCATGGTGTCCGCGAAGGCCGGCGGCACCGGGTGGACGCCCACCAGCGCGTCGCCCAGCTCCGCCACGAGCGCGTCGTGCGGCAGGGCGTAGCGTCGCTCGCGGCGGCGCCCGGCGTGGGCCGTGTGGAAGGCGCGGGCGTAGCGGAAGTCGGCCCAGCGCTCGCCCGTGATGACGCCCGCCCAGAGGGCGTACACGTCGAAGTCGCCCGCGGCGTTCATCATGTCGGTGGTGAAGCCGCCCGGCGGCCGGAGGTTCATCTCCAGGGCGACGTACGACCCGTCGCGCAGGCGGAAGAACTCCTGGTGGAAGAAGCGCGCGCGCACGTCGAAGGCCGCGACCGCCCGACGCCCCAGCGCCTCCAGCTCCGGCGGAATCTCCCGCAGCGAGTAGTAGTAGCCGTCGAGGCGCCCGGTGAGCACCTCCATGATCCCGGCGTCGTACGCGTGCGAGGTGCAGAACACCACCTCGCCGTCGGCGTTGGTGAGCCCGTCGAAGGTGACGATGTCGCCCTCGACGAAGGGCTGCGCGAGATAGCCCCCGAGGGGCCCGGCGAGGGCCCGATCGAGCGCGTCGGGGGTGCGCACGGCGAAGGTGCGCGCCGACCCGGAGCCGGTGTCGGGCTTGAGCAGCAGCGGCAGCGCGAAGGCCTCCACCGCGCGCCGCAGGTCGTCGGCGCCCTCGACGCGCAGCCCCGGGAGGCGCCGGATTCCGGCGGCGTCGTAGAGCTCGGCCATGCCCGACTTGCGGCGCTGTTGGTCGGTCTGCGCGGCGCCGAGGCCGGGCACCCCGAGCTCGTCGCGCAGGCGCCCCTCGTGCCCCATCCAGTGCTCGCCGAGCGAGTCGAGGCGGTCGATCGCGCCGTGGCGGGAGATCAGCCCCGCGACCGCGTGGCGCAATGACCCGTGGTCCGACCACATCGTGGGGAGGTGGACGTATTCGGTGAGGCACGCGCGCAGGGCCGGCGTGAGCTTCTCGGGGCCGTCGTCGCCGACGCCCAGCACGGTGACGCCCCGGGCGCGGAGCGCGGCGCAGAAGCGCGCGATGGGCGGGGGAAAGGCGGGGGACAGGACGAGAACGTTCATGCGTCAAACCATCAGCTGGCGGCGGTAGCGCTCGAAGCAGCGCGCGCCGGCCCCGAGCCGCAGCAGCGCGCCCTCCGCGATGCAGGCCGCGGCCTCGGGGCGCTCCGCGACGAGGGGGCGCAGCACCTCCTGGTTCCACGACGCGGAGTGCTTCAGGTCGAGGGTCGCGTGCAGGGCGAAGTACCGCCGCGCGGCGCCGCCGACCCCGAGGCGCCGCAGGCCGGCGTTGACGTGCGCCGAGCGGCCCGGCGCGGTGAGCTCGATCACCCCGAGGGCGCCGATGGATTGGTACGCGTACCGACGATTGGCCGCGAGCGCGACCATGAGGTTGCCCAGCGCGACGCTCTCCCACACGACCTCGGCGTGCTCGGGGAGGCGGAGATCGCGCACGAGGAGCTCGAGCATCGGGCCGTGCATGCCGCCGGCGTTGCCCTGGCCCATCTCGTCCCAGTAGTTGCGCGCGAGCTCGAGCTTCGCCCCCGTCGGCAGCTTCACCTGGGTCAGCGCCACGAGGTCGTCGAAGCCCGCCTCGCCCGCGACCTCCTGCGTGAGAAACCAGCACATCTGCTCGCGCGACGCGCTGCGCTCGAGCCACGGAAACAGCCGGTCGCCCTGGCCCGGCCCGGTCTCGCGCAGCGCCTCGAACCAGCGGACGAAGCCGTCGGGGTCGGTGGGGGCGCGCGCGGCGGCCGCGGCGACGCGCGCCCGCTCCTGCTCGACGAAGCGCCCCTCCAGCAGCAGGAACTCGTGCTCCTCGGCGAGGCGCGACTCCCAGGCGACGGTGCTCGTCTCGGGCCTCAAGCGCGTACGGTTGAAGCCCTGCAGGCGACGGTGGAGGGCCTCGGCGGGCGCCAGCCGGGGGTCGACGGTGGTTGCGACGGATAGGGTCTCCATGCTGCGCCGCTGCTCAGCAAGCGTGGGGCCGCGCCGCGGCGCAAGCCGCGCGACGAGTGCAGCGAGCCGCCGCGCGCGGCCAGAGCGTCACCGTGTGACAATGCGCCGCAACCGCTTGGGCGCGCACCGGCCGCCCCACCGCCGCTCAGAAGCTGACCCGCCGCGAACCGAGCGGGCTCAGGGCTTCGCCCCCGCGGTGCACCCGCACGCGGATGGTGCCCTCGGACTCCGCGCGCTGCCGGCTCGGCTGGTCGGGCATCACGCCGCGCAGGGTGACCTCGTACTCACCCTCGACCAGCCCCGCGTCGCCGGTACACCGGCGGGCGGCGACGACGCGGCAGCGCGTGTCCTGCGCGAGGCGCCGCGACACGGCCCCGAGCTCATCCTCCCCGTGCTTCCGACGCACCCGACCGCCCGCGAGTTCCTTCGCCAGCGGATGCCCCTGCACCACCACGAACGTCAAGAACATTGGCGTTTCCTTCTCCCGGCCAACCCGGGCAGAGGCGCATATAAATTCCTCCGCCCGCTCTGTCACGCCCCCACGGCGACGCGCCGTGCAGGGCGTCCGACGCGACTTCGGCGCCGCCCGGATCGCCGCGGCGGGATAAGGGGTCGGACGGGGGCGCCCGATCCGTTGTAGACCCTGCCGATGGGACACACGCCATGAGCGGGGACGAGTCGCGCGAGAGTCTCCCGGCGCCGCCGACGGTGTGGCTGCTCGAGGACAGCCCGACGCACGCCGGGCGGTTCGGCGCCATGCTCGGCGAGCAGTACCGGCTCGAGCATTTCGCCGACGGCGCGGCGCTGCTCGAGCGCCTCTCGCAGGGCGGCGCGCCCGACGTGCTCGTGCTCGACTGCGCGCTGCCCGGCCTCGGCGGCATCGAGGTCTGCCGCTTCGTACGCCAGAGCCGCGACGAGCTCGCGCTCCCGATCCTGATGTACACCGGCGCCCGCGCGGATTCCGACGGGCTGCTCGACTCGCTCGCCGCGGGGGTCAACGACTTCGTCGCGAAGAGCTGCCCCCCGGCCGAGCTCCTGGCGCGGCTGCGCACCCTGGTGCGGGTGAGCCAGCTGCACGCCCGCGCGCATCGGGCCGAGCAGGCGCGCCGCGAGACGGCCCGGCTACAGGCGTCGACGCGCGAGCGCTTCATCGGGATCCTGGGCCACGACCTGCGCTCGCCGCTCGCCGCAGTGCTGATGAGCGCGCAGCTGCAGCGCCTCGACCTGCCCGCCGACGCCGCGCCCGCGCGCCACCTCGTGGGCGTGATCGAGCGCAGCGCCCGGCGCATGGAGCGCATGATCGCCGACCTCCTCGACTTCGCCCGCGCCCGCTCCGAGGAGGGCATCCCCATCACGCGCGGCGCCGTCGACCTCGGGGCGCTGTGCCGCCGGGTGATCGACGAGCTCACCGCGGCCGACCCGACGCGAGACCTGCGCCTCGAGGCCGAGCCCGGCGTGGTGGGCCAGTGGGACGCCGACCGGATGGAGCAGGTGGTCTCGAACCTGGTCGCCAACGCGCTCGCCTACCGCGTCGCCGCCACGCCCGTGACGGTGACGGTGCGGGGCGAGGCGGCGGAGGCGACGATCGAGGTGATCAACGAAGGGTCCATCGACGCGCAGGCGCTGGCGGCGCTGTTCGATCCGTACCGCCGCGGCGCGGGGGCGAGCGGCCGCCCGGCGACGGGCGTCGGGCTCGGGCTCTACATCGTGCAGTCCATCGTCCGGGCCCACGGCGGCGCCGTCGAGGCCGGCAGCGCGGGCGGGCGCACGACCTTCCGCGTGACGCTGCCGCGGGCGGCGGAGCGTTCTCCGCCTTGACCAACCCGGCCCGATCTCCAGATCGGTCGGGTGAAGAACCTGATCGGCTGGGCGAGCTCGGTGGTCCTGGTGTTGACGATCTTCAGCCAGGTGCGCAAGCAGTGGCGCTCCAAACAGACCGGGGGCGTGTCGCACTGGCTCTACGCCGGGCAGATCGTCGCCTCCTTGGGCTTCACCGTCTACAGCGCGATGGTCCATGACCGCGTGTTCGTCATTACCAACTCCGTGCTGCTCGTGAGCGCCGTGGTCGGCCTGGTGATCTATCTGCGCCAGCGCTCCGAACGTCCTTCCGGACATTGAAGTAGCCACTCGACGCGGGGTGACCTCACCCGCGCTGCCGCGCCGCCCTCTC
>JAQBQI010000438.1 GCA_028287085.1 Myxococcaceae bacterium | reverse complement strand
ACCGTGGGCACCTGCAACTCCGACGCGCTGGGCTACACCGACGCCCCCTGCGCCGCCGCCCAGAGCTGCGCCGCCGGCCGCTGCCAGGCGCGCATCTGCACCCCGGGCGCCGTCGAGTGCACGGGGCTGACCACGCGGCGGACGTGCAACGCCGACGGCCTCGCGTACACGAACACCGCCTGCTCGGCGGCGGAGTCGTGCAGCGGGGGCGCCTGCCTGCCGCGGGTGTGCACGCCCGGCGCGGTCGACTGCCCCGACCTGTCTACGCGGCGCGCGTGCAACACCGACGGCCTCGGGTACACCGCCACCGCCTGCTCGGCGTCGCAGTCGTGCTCGGCCGGCAGTTGCATGACGCGGGTCTGCACGCCGGGCAGCGCCGCCTGCACCAGCCTCTCCGCGCGTCAGGCGTGCAACGTCGACGGGCTCGGGTACACGAGCACGACCTGCGCGCCGTCGGAGTCGTGTAGCGGGGGCGCGTGCGTGCCGCGCGTCTGCTCGCCGGGGGCGGCCGACTGCGTCGACCTTTCGACGCGGCGGGTGTGCAACGTCGACGGGCTCGGGTACTCCCCCGTCACCTGCTCGGCGTCGCAGTCGTGCGTGGGGGGCACCTGCACCACGCGCATCTGCACGCCGGGCAGCGCGACCTGCACCAACGCCTCGACGCGCCGCGTGTGCAACATCGACGGGCTCGCGTACACGAGCACGACCTGCGCGTCGACGGAGACGTGCAGCGGGAGCGCCTGCATGACGCGGATCTGCACGCCGGGGGCGGTCGACTGCTCCGACCTGTCGACGCGGCGGGTGTGCAACGCCGACGGCCTCGGGTACGCGAGCACGACCTGCTCCGCCTCGCAGTCGTGCTCGGGCGGCACCTGCATGACGCGGGTCTGCACGCCGGGCGCGGTCTCGTGCGCCAACCTCTCGACGCGGCGGGTGTGCAACGCCGACGGCCTCGCGTACACGAGCGCGGCCTGCGGCGCCGCGGAGAGCTGCGTGACGGGGGCCTGCATCGCCCGCGTCTGCACGCCGAGCGCGGTGACGTGCGCCCCGCTCGGCCCGCCCGCGCGTGACGTCTGCAGCAGCACCGGCACGACGAACGCGAGGACGTACTGCACGACGGTGGACCTGGGCGCCGACCCGACCTGCACGGGGAGCGGGACCTGCGGGTTCACCTGCCAGTCGGGCTCGGGCGACTGCAACGGAACCGCCGCCGACGGCTGCGAGATCGACCTCCTCCGGGACGTTCGGCACTGCGGCGCATGCAACCGCGCGTGCGCGACGGGGGTGCCGTGCGTTGGGGGCGTCTGCACGCCCGGGACGGCCTGCAGCTCCTGCTCCGCGGAGTGCAACACCTGCCGCCGTGGGGTGGGCGTCTGCGCGCGTCGGGGCTCGTACTACTGCGGCACGGGCTCGCGCGCGATCGACGTCGCGGTCGCCGCCAACGGGGCCTTCATCGCGCTGCTCGACGACAACCGCCTGCAGTACTGGGGGCGTTGGATCTCGCCCATGACCCCCTACATCACCAGCGGCGTCAGCTCCAACGACCGCGGGCTCTACGTAGGTCGCCCCCGCACCGCGAACGTGCTCCCCGGGGCGACCCGCCTGGTCATGGGCGCTGGCGCCGCTTGCTACGAGCGGGCCGCCGGGCCGCCGGTGTGCTGGTACTACATCAATGGTGCCCCTCCCTTCACGGACCTGGACACCCCCTTCCGGGGCCTCTACGGACTCAACGAGGGCCCGCGTTGCGTGTCGAGGCCCGACGGCCGGCTCTACTGCGCCGGCAGGGCGACCTGGATGACCCTCCTGGGGGCGCCCAGCCAGGACCTCGGGCCGTTGACCCTCCTGGACTCCCCCTCGCCGTCGATGGTCTTCGACGTCGTCGACGCGTCGGCCATCTACGGGGCCGGTTGCGCCGTGCGGGCGGACGGGCGCGTCGCCTGCTGGGGCAACGATAGCTACGGCCAGCTCGGGGACGCCTCGACGAGTTCGACGATCAGGTTCGCCCTGGTGGCGGGGCTCACCGACGCCGTCCAGGTGGTGGTCGGTGACTATCATGTGTGCGCGCTGCGCCGCGGGGGGACGGTCACCTGCTGGGGAGAGAACAGCAACGGGCAGCTGGGCACGGTGGGCCTCGCCACGCAGCAGGTGCCGGTCGATATCGCGTCCCTGACGGACGTCGTCTCGCTCGCGACGGCGGGCGGCTCCACTTGCGCGCGGAAACGCGACGGGTCGGTGTGGTGCTGGGGCAGCAACGGCACGAACCAGCTCGGGCGCGAGCCCACGATGCCCTATTCGAGCGCCACCCCACTGCTCATCACCGGGGTGCCCGCCGCGACGCACCTCGTCGGCAACGGCGGCACGTATTGCATGCTCTCGGACGCCGGGACGGTGTGGTGCTGGGGTAACACCTTCCAGTCTCAGACCGGTCGCGTAGCCCTTGAGATCGGCTTGAATCCCGGGCTGGTGCCGAGTCTCAACTCCGGCGTCGAGTGCAACGCGCCCCTGGTGACTCCCACCTCGGCGGAGATCTGCAACGGGCTCGACGACGACTGCGACGGCGCCGTCGACAACGGCTGCAGGTAGCGGGGGCGGGTTCACCGCTTCAGCACCAGCACGAGCGCGACCACGCTCACCACCAGACCACCACCGATAGCGCCAGCACGATCCAGTCGGCGTCCCCGCGGTGCGGGGGCGCCCCGGGGGCTTCGGCGGCTCCGCGACGACCACCGCCGCGGGCGCGGCCGCCGAGCACGATGCCGTTCTTGCTCCCGGGCTCGCGCACCATGACGCCGTCGGCGTCGCGTTCCGCCTCGGCGTGCTGGCGCGAGCGGTCGCGGTTGTCGTACGCGTCCTGGCGGGGCAAGGGGAGACCTCGATCGGTCGTGCAGCGGGTTTCACGGCTGCCTGCATGACCTTGACCGGTCGTGGGGT
This sequence comes from Myxococcaceae bacterium, assembly GCA_028287085.1. Lineage (GTDB taxonomy): Bacteria > Myxococcota_A > Polyangia > Polyangiales > SCUS01. Next base: position 7,314 of record JAQBQI010000438.1, on the reverse strand, counting down.
GGGTCTCCGATCCTCCTCGGTGACCTGGATCAGTCGTGGGAGTGGGTCTCCGGCTCATGGGCCCGCCGAGGTGGAGCGAGGCAGACCAGCGCGCGTGTGGGGTTCATCCTCGCGCACGGCACCGGCGCCCCGCAGAACGACGCGGTGGAGGGCCGCGCCATCGATCACGTATTCGGGACGGCCGTGCCCGTCGCGTCGACGAAGGCGATGAGCGGGCACGCCCTCGGGCCTGCGGGCGCCATCGGGGCGGCCCCGGCGGTGATTACCCTGTACATGGGTGGCTGCCGCCGAGCCTCGGCGCCGACCCGCTCGACCCCGCCGTCCTTGTCGACATCGTGCGCGCCGATCGCACCGGCCAACCGTCGATCGTGCTCAGCGATTCTTTCGGCTTCGGCGGGAGCGCATCGTGATGCGCCCAGCGCGGGGGCGTCGTCAGCCGGAAGGGAGCGGCTCCCAGCAGAGTTGGGTCCGGGGGTCGAGCACCGCGGTCAGGTGGGCTACGTCGAGTTGTCCGGCGCGCAGGCGCAGCGTGCGGACCGGCGGCATCGGCGGAAGCTGACGCAGCGGGCAGTCCGTGAGGTGCACCGCCTCCAGCCGCGTCAGGCGCGCGACGGAGGAGGGGAGCGCCGCCAGGGCCGACCCGTCGAGGTAGAGCCAGATCAGCTCCGAGAGCTCTCCGAGCTCCTCGGGCAGCCGCGCGAGGGGCGAGTTCATCACGGCGAGCGCCGTCAACGCACGCAGTTGGCCCAGCGCGGGGGGAAGCTCCGTCAGCCGGACCTGATGCATCATCAGCTCTCGCAACTGCGACAACCCATACAGGGCCGCCGAGACGCGCTCCGTCCCGGTGCCCCACAGATCCAGGCGCACGATGCGGGTCATGAGCCCGATCTCGTCGGGGAGGGTGGCGACCTCGCCGCCGTTCAGCGCCAGGGTCCGCAGCGCCGGCAGCCGCGAGAGGGTGCGCAGGGCGGCACCGAGCTGGAAGGAAGGCCCCACTTCCAGGGTCAGATCCTCCAGGGCCGGCAGGTCGCCCAGCGCGTCGGGCAGTTCGCGCTGGCGCGGGATGCGCAGGATGAGCATGCGCACCTCTTCCGGGGTGGCGAGGGCGGCGCGGATCGAGCGATGGGGCTTCGCCACGCCCCGCTCTACCACGCTGCCTGGCGCGACGAATCCGCCGATCGATCGCACCACCGGCCGGGCGCGCGGAGGCGCCAGCGACCTCGCAAATGAGCTCCGCACCGAGTTCGCCGAGATCTCCACGCGACAGCGTGGAACACCTCGAACGACGTCGTCTGGGCGTTCCGTCTCCCGGAGCCGATCGATGCCAGCGAGGGTGCCGCGTTGGTTGCCCTATGCGCTCCCTGCTCCGGCTGGGGCCTGCCCGACCGGGCGCCAGTCCGTTCACCCCGTCGGGACGCACGCGCCATAGTCCGCGGGAGTGCCGTCGAAGCTCACCCCGCAGGCGCGCCCGGGAGGGCACGGCGGACGGGCACCGGACACCCGGTGGCAGGTCCGCCGGCACGCGCAGTCGGCCCGCGCCGCGCAGGGCCGGGCAGGCGCCTCGAGGTCGGCGGGGACGCAGACGAACCCCGGCTGGCATTCGACGTTGTGGGAGCACGCCGCGCCCTCGGGGTGCGCCGCGGCCTCCGGACTCACCGGGAAGCAGCTGGTGGTCCCGCCGGCCGTGATGAACCCGCAGCGCGGGTGGTCGGCCGGGCACCCGTTGCCGGTGACCGCGAAGACGCTACAGGCGACCACGTCCATGCAGGTGTGGACCTGCGTCCCGACGATGTTGCCGACGCAGAGCGCGCGCGCGCGACCGCCGTTCGGCTCGTCGCGGCACGACTCGTCGGCGCTCCCGCAGCAGAGCTTCTGACACGTCCGGGGGATGCCGACGCACGCGAACCCGGGACGACACTCCTCGGCGCTCTCGCAGAGGTCGCCCCAGCCGTGCGAGCCGGCGTCTGCGCAGGCCGAGCCCGCCGCGCGGACGTCGGCCACGACGTAGCACGCCCGGCCGGGTGGGCAGCCCCGGTTCGCCACGGGGTCGCACCCGCCCAGCGTCGCGCCGCACGCCGGGTTGGCCGTCGCGTCCGCCGACCGCGCGTCCCCGGCATCAGCAGGGGTCGAGGCGACGGCGTCGCGGGAGGCGAAGTCGTCGCCGGTCGCCGTGTCGCCGCGGTCCCCCGGCGGTGAGCAGCCGGCGGACAGCGCGGCCGCGCAGACCCACGTGAGCCACATCGGCACGACCGCGCGGGCGGAGGTCATAGCGTCTCCAGATACGCGACGAGGTCGGCGATCTGCGGCGGTCGGAGCTGCGACGTCTGCCCGTGCCGATCCCCGCCGCAGGGCCCGAACCGGTCGGCGAGCGTCGCGGCGCATCCGTCATGCAGCAGCGGCGTCCGCCACGCGACGCCCACGAGCGACGGGACCTGGAACGCCCCGCCCGTGCCGACGTCGACGGTGGCGTTGTTGGTGAGCTGCGGCCCCGAGTGGCATGTCGCACACCCGACGGCCGGGTCGCGGAACCGGGCCTCGCCGCGGGCGACGGCTCCGGGGTCGGGCGCCGGCGAGGCGCGCGGGGGGCGTTGCCGGTCGAGCCACCGCAGGAGCGCCGCGGACTGCGCGGGGTCGAGCGGACCTCCGAGCATCCGGCCCGCGAACACGTCCCGGAGCAGGTCGTCGAACGCGGCCATCTCACCCGACCAGTGGAACGGAGCAGTCCCGACGAGGCCCCCGTGGAGGGACTGCGTGCGGCGCGCCCCGATCGCGTCGAAGGTCCAGGTGTGGCCGTCGTCGCCACCCTCGGGGTGGCAGGACGCGCAGGCGATGAACGCGCCCGCGTTCGAGTGGAACAGGCGATGGCCGGTGTCCTCGCGGCTGTCGACCGCGAGCACGAGCGGCGCGTCGACCGCCTCGATCCAGAGCGACGCGGGCTCCCTCGTCTGGACGACGTAGCGGTACCCCGCGTAGGCGACGGCCACGGCCTGGCCTCGAATCGGCGGGATCCCGGTGCCGCTCACGCAGCCGTTGCGCCGATCGTTCTCGGTCGGCGCGCCCGCGAAGAACCGGAGGACCTGGCTCAGCTCGTCGAAGGCCGCGTTGCCGGGGGCCGCGACGATGAGGGTGTCGCCGCCGGGCGCGACCGCGAAGTCGACGGCGAGCGTGACCGCGTCCATCGGCAGCCCGACGCGCGCGGCGGGCCCACCCAGGGGGGAAACGACGCTCGAAACGATCCCGGCGCGACACCCCCGGACGGCGGGTCCGCCGTACGCGCCCGGCGACCGGCCGACCGGCCGCGAGCCCGCGCGCTGGTGGAGCATGAGCACGCCCGCCGGCGTCGCGGAGGTCCTCCACGCGACGTCGGCGCCCGCGCCGAAGCTCTCGAAGACGGCGGGCGTCTCGCGCGCCGCGACGGTCCCGTCGGGCCCCACGGTGAGGAGCTCGGCCGACCGGAATCGGGACACGAGGACCCGGCCGTCCCGCACCACCACGTCGCGCAAGTCGCGGCCCAGTTGGAGGACCCGCGTGGGCGCGCCGCCCGCCGCCGGGAGCGTCACCAGCTCGCCGCCGGCGCACGCGACGTGGAGCACGTCCGCGGAGGGGTCGTAGCCGACGCCGCGAGGCGCGGGACAGACGGGTCGCCGCTCGACGAGGGCCCGCGCGGCGAGGTCGATCGTGGCGATGGCCCCGCCGCCGCGCAGGACGACGTGGACCCGCCGCGCGCCGTCCTCGACCGAGCGACCGGGCTCGTCGCGTCGCAAGAGGTCGACTCGCCCGAGGACCGCGGGCGCGACCACGTCGGCGACCCAGACGACGTCGCGGTCGGGGTCGGCGGCGACGGCGGTGCGCCCGTCCCGGGCGATCAGCAGGGTGCCGCCGCTGATGGGGGGCGGCGGGGCATCGGGGGTGCGCACCGGCCGGAGCAGCGCGCCCAGCGTCCGGCCGCCGATCCCCGGGGCCGGCTCGGCGGATCGCCCCGTCCCGGGCGGTGCGTCGCCGGGCGGATCGCCCGCCCGGTCGAGCCCGCAAGCGCAGAGCAGCAGCGCGGACATGATCGGCCCGGTGAACCGCCAGCGGTTCGGACCCTCGACTTCCCGCATGACGATCGTCCGATGCGATCCGGAGGCTGACCGTTCATCGGGCGACGAGATGGGTCCGAGGCCCGCCGGCCAGGAACCCCTGCGCGCCCGGCGCCCGGGCCCACTGCGACGCCGACGGCAATGCCGTCTCGCGCGGGAGTCGGAGCGACCTTGCGTGGTGGGGGAACTCCGACGCGAACCCGGCCGGGCTGCCCGGTGCGCGGAGGTCGATCCGACACCCGCCGCTCGCCCGTCCGCCCGTCCGCCAGCCGCCCGCGCTCGACGCGCGCGCCCGATGCGGCTCACTCCGACCGGCTCCTTCACCTTGGCGGGCCGATGAGCTGAGTTCCCTATGCTCCGGGAACTCCAGAGGTCAGCAGCGAGGTCCCGGACGCCACCTTCCCACGATGCCTACACCCAGCGCGCTAATGACTAGCGGCGCGCGTCACCCACGCGCTCAGCGGGACGAAGAGCGCGACGCCGGTGAGCATCCCCGGGTCGTACGCGCGGTGCGCGACCGCCCCGACGACGCGGGTGAGGCTGTTGACGATCGCGACGCCCCACACGCACGCCGCCACGAGCGGCCGGCAGCGGCGGAAGGCGAGCGGCGTTGCGAAGGTGAACTGGCAGCCCACGACGTTGCCGGCGAAGGCGAACGCCGGTTGGACGGGCAGTGCGCGAAGTGTCCGAGGTCGTGGAACCGTGCGCAAAGGTCGCCGAGGAAGGCGTAGTGGCGGCCGAGGAGGTCGATCCCGTGCTCCTCGAACTGGTGCAGCAGTTACATCGGCCAGAGGAGCGGGAGCAGCGGGGACGGGTCGTTCCAGCGGGGGGGCGCCCGGTGGCGAGGCGTGCGAGGAGCGCCAGCGCCAGCCCGAGGTTGGGGTAGATGAACAAGTCGCCGCCCATGCGGGCGATCGTCGCGGCTGCGCGGAGGCGAGGCCTGGTCTTCCCGAACGGCGTGGCGGACATGGATCGTGAGGTATCGTCGGTCGATGCCTACGACGCGCGAGAGCATGCGGAAGACGGTCCTGTTCGCGTGCCTCGTGACCGCGTGCTCGGCCCGCGCCGGCTCGCCGCTCGCGACGAACGACGCCGCCCCGCCCCTCGACGACGTCGCCGTCGCCGACCGCCCAAGCGCGCTCGACGCCCTCGTCGATACTCCCCCTGCGCTCGACCAAGCGGCGCCGCCCGACGTACCGGCGCCGCCCGACGTACCGGCGACGCCCGACGTACCGGCGACGCCCGACGTGCCGGCGACGCCCGACGTACCGGCGACGCCCGACGTACCGGTAACGCCCGATCGACCTGTTCTCGTCGACGTTCCGACCACTGGCGTGTGCCCGGGGCCCGCCCCGGCGCCCGCCTACTACGCCCCGCCGCGGCGGAATCTCAATGCGTGTACCGCCGCGCAGATCGCGTACTACTTCCCACTCGGGCGGGCGCCGGTCTCGACGATGATGGCCGACGCGTGTGGGCGATGCGTCCTGGTGTCGTCGCCCTCCGACGCATCGTGGGGGCCGTACCTGACGTACAGCGCGACGCAGACGATCATCAACGTGGCAGGCTGCCTGGCCATCACGCAGGGAGGCGAGTCGATCACCTCCACGACCTCGGGCTGCGGGGTCGTCTACACGCGGTTCCGCCGCTGCATCGATACGGCGTGCGCCGGTTGCGCCACGGAAATGGAGGCCACCAGCTGCCGGGTTGCGGCGGGTGGTTCGGGCGGCGTGTGCGAGGGGGAGGCCAGCGCGTATGAGGCCGGCTGCCATGTGCTCTCGGTACGCACCGACGGCTGCTTGCAGCCGGGTGCCAGTGGGTCCGCGGAGCGGGTGCGTTACAGCCGCCGCCTCGTGAACGCGTTCTGCGGCGACGGTCGGGCACCGGTCGACGACACGACGTGCGCGGTGCCGTCGTGCACCGGGCGGACGTGCGGCGACGACGGCTGCGGCGGGTCGTGTGGCGCGTGCCCCGCCGGACGGACCTGCACCGGTGGAAGTTGTGTGTGACCGCGGCCCCATCGCGGCGCGCGCCTCGGCGCGGCCGCTGCTGACGACCGACACCTTGAGCCTCCCCCGGCTCTCCCGCACTTCGCGTGAATCACGCCACGAGTAGGACCCGGCGCCGGAGGAGGTCGAAGTTGGCACGGCCGTACATCTGTCGCTTCACGAGCTTCAAGCGCGTGATCTGGCCTTCCGACTGCGCGTTGCTTCAGGACGTCGTCAGGGCCGCGCGCAGCGCATCGCCGTCCTGTTGGAGACCGGCCGCGAAGGTCTGGACGGAGGCGATCTCGCAACGCCGCGCGTCCTCGAGCCATCGGTCGATGGCCCCGCATCGTGCGATGGGCCGCGCGCCGTGCGTCACGCAGCGCTCGCGCAGGATCGCGGCGAAGCGCTCGACGAGGGCGACACCTCGCGCCGCTTCGTCGTCCTGCCGGATGCGAGCGACGTCCGCGCGCTCGGACGCCGTCCGCTGGGCGTCGGCGCGCACGCACGCCCACGCCAGCTGCCGCGGCGAGGGCATCGCGTCGGGGCGCGGGTCCCGCGGTATCGAGCCGCTCCCGCGCCGCGCGTGCGCCGGCTCGCTCTAGCGCCGGGCGACGGAGGCCCCGGAGGGGACGACGTGCGGCGCCGCCCGCCGCGAGTGAGGTGAGCTGCGACCTCCCGCGCGGCGTGTTCGGTCGGGCCCCGGCTATGAGGCTTGGGGCGTGAACCGGCGCGGCGTGGGATGTGGGCCTCGTGCGCAGCGCTGTGCGCCGATCGCACTGCGCTGCGCACGCGCGCCTCGGACCTTCGCGGCGTTTCGCGCGTGGCAGGGGCGGTGCACACGCGACCGGGCGATGTCCGACGAGACGCACTTTAGCCGCGCGCGCGCCCACCCCTACCTGCGCCCCTTCACCCCGCCCGCGAGGGTCGCGCGGATCGTGGAGGCGCGCCTGCTCCTCAGGCTGCTGGACGTGCACGAGCGCGCGCTTGCGTCGGCCGGCGCCGAGTTCGCGGCGCTGAGCGCGGGCGGGGCCGCGCCGTCGTGCGGCGTCCACGAGCTGGCGCGGATCGCCGAGGCCTGGGAGCGCCTCGCGCGGGGGCGCCACCTCGTCGCCGAGGGCCGTTGGGCGCTGGCCGAGTGGTTGCGGGCGGAGACCGCGCTCGCCGCTGCGGGGCGGGATTGAGCACCCCAGGCCCGCACGCCGCCGCGCGCCGCGCCGCGATCGTGGCGGCCGCCGCCGGCGGCCGGC
>JAQBQI010000428.1 GCA_028287085.1 Myxococcaceae bacterium | reverse complement strand
CGATGTCGACCAGTACGGTCACTTCGCAGCAGCCGACGCTGCGCTGGCTCATCGGGCCCAACACCGAGGGCACGCGCGTCGAGCTGTGCCGCGACCGCGCGATGACGCGGTCGTGCCTCGCGCCCATCGACACGACGGCGGCGAGCGTGCGGCCGAGCGCCCCGCTGGCGACGGGGGTGTGGTTCTGGCGGCTCACCGGGCTGCGCGCGGGCGCGGGGGTGACGGCCACGACGCCGACCTGGCAGTTCACCGTGGGGGCTCGCTCGGCGCCGCACGACGGCTCGTGGGGCTCGACGCTCGACGTCAACGGCGATGGCTTCGCCGACCTGGCGGTTTCCTCCTCCGAGCGGATCTACGTGTACCCGGGCAGCGCGACCGGCCTGGCGACCACCGGCACGACCGTGCCGATGCCGCCCGGGCGGACGATCGCGAGTGCGGGGGACGTCAACGGCGACGGCTTCGGTGACCTGCTGGCGGGCTCTTACAGCAGGTTGGGTGTGTTCCTGGGCGGGCCCTCCGGGCTGACGGCGACGCCCATCGTCCGGATGCCGGGCTCCCCGCTCTCGCCTTCCACTGATGTGGCGGCCCTCGGGGACGTCAACGGCGACGGCTACGCGGACGTCGCGCTGGGGCACTACGTCTTCATGGGGAGCGCGTCGGGGCCGGGCCCGACCGCGACGACGCTGAACGATTCGGCCGGCGATCCCTACAGCGGCGCGTCGCCGCTGGGCGTCGGCGACGTCGACGGCGACGGCTTCTCCGACGTCGTGACGAGGAGCCCGACGGTCAGCGGCAACCACACGCTGTACCTGTACCGCGGGAGCGCGACGGGGCTCGGAGCGCGCACGCCGGTGCCCACGCCCGCCGGGTCCGTGCGCCTCGGTTCGGCCTTCGCGAGCGCGGGGGACGTCAACGGAGACGGGTTCAACGACGTGCTCGTCGGCGACTACGGATCCTCGCTGGGGTTCTTGTTCCTGGGCGACCCGTCGGGCCTGTCCGCGGCGGCGGTGGCGCTCACCGGCTATGGCACGCGGCCCTACGCTGGCTTTCTGTCGGGCGCGGGCGACCTCGACGGCGACGGCTACTCCGACGTGGTCATGGGCTCGGAGGGCGCCTCCGTGATCGTCTATTTCGGCAGCGCCACGGGCGTCTCGTCGGCCCCGACGACCCTGTCGCCGCCCGCCGGAATCCACCCCCTCAACGCCGCGATGATCGGCCTGGGCGACGTCGACGGCGACGGCTTCGGCGAGCTCGCGGTCGGGTCGAACTCCTCGGCCCGGGTGTTCGTCTACCGCGGCGGGGCCTCCGGGCTGCCGGCGACCCCGACGACGACCTTCGTGGGCCCGACGACCGTGTTCTACGGGGATTCGATCGCGAGCTTCCGGGCGCCGACCGTGTTCGACGCCTTCGCTCAGCCGGCCCGGCGCGCGCTGAGCTGCACCCGCAGCCCGTCGCCGGCCTGACGCAGCGTCACCGAGGGCTTGAAGGTCAGCCGCTGCCCCGGGAGCAGGTCGAGCCGCCAGCGACCGACGATGGTCGCGAGCATCAGCGTCGCCTCCAGCGTCGCGAAGTGGTTGCCGATGCACACCCGCGGACCGCCCCCGAAGGGGAAGTACGCGTAGCGGGGAATCTCCTTCGCGCGCTCGCCCGCCCAGCGGTCGGGGTCGAAGCCCTCCGGGTTGGGAAACCACCGCGGGTCGTGGTGCACCACCCACTGGCTCGTCAGGATCTGCGCCCCCTTCGGGATGCGATACCCGCCGACGTCGACGTCCTCGGCGGCCTCGCGCCCGGTGGTCCACGCCGGGGGGTAGAGCCGCATCGACTCCTTGATGACGCGCTCGGCGTAGGGCAGCGCGCGCACGTCGTCGGAGGTCGGCAGGCGGTCGCCCACCACCGCGGCGAGCTCGGCGTGCAGGCGCCGCTCGACCTCGGGGTGCGTGCTCAGCAGGTAGAGCGTGTGGGCGAGCGTGAGCGCGGTGGTCTCGTGCCCCGCGAGGAAGAGCGTCATCGCCTCGTCGCGCAGCTGCCGGTCGCCCATGCGGGCGCCGTCGTCGTCGCGCGCCGCGAGCAGCGTGCCCAGCAGGTCTTCGCGGGCTTCGCCCGCGCGCCGCCGCGCGATGATGCGGTAGATGAGCTCGTCGAGGCGCCCGACCGCGGCCGTCACGCGCCGGTTGCGCGGCGTCGGCACCCACGCGGGCAGCATCGTGATCGCCTCGGGGCTGTTGGCGAAGAACTCGTTCACGGTCTCCATCGACTCGCGCACCTGCTCGACGTCGGCGGGCGCGAGGCCCGACCCGAAGAGCACGTCGGCCACGACCTCCATCGTGAGCCGCGACATCTCCTGGTGCAGGTTGATCACCGCGCGGTCGCGCCACGGCGCGAGGCCCGCCGCGGTCACGCGCGCCATCGCCGCCCCGTACGACTGGATGCGCCGCGGCACGAAGGCCTGCGCCATCAGCTTGCGCTGGCGCTTCCAGAGCTCGCCGTCGCTGGTGAGCAGCCCCTTGCCGAGCGCGCGCTCGAGGATCACCGAGTGGCTGTCGCGCAGCATGATGCGCGCGTGCTTCACGAGCACCGCCTCGACGTCGTCGGGGTGCGAGACGAGGTAGTACGACGTGCCGAGCAGCTCGACGCGGGCCACGTCGCCGTACTCGTCGGCGATGCCGCGCAGCAGCCCGAGCTGGTCGCGCGCGAAGCCCGCGAGGTTGCGCAGGCCCCAGCGGCCGGGGGGGCCGGGCGCGCGGCGCGCGGAGACGGAAGCGGCGGGGACGTTCATGGGGCCGGAGCCTCTACCGGGCGGCGGCGGACCACCAGGGGCACCCCCCCGCGCGGGCGCAGCGTGACCACGGGGTCCATCTCCACGTCGGGCGCGCCGGGCGGCTGGTCGAGCCGCACGCGCTGCGCGAGGGTGGCCAGCGCGAGGTGGCCCTCCATCAGCGCGAAGTGGTTGCCGATGCACACCCGCGGCCCCGCCCCGAAAGGGAGAAACGCGTTCTTCGGGATGGCCCGCTCGGCCTCGGCGGCGAAGCGCGTCGGGTCGAAGCGCTCGGGGTCGGGGAAGAGCGCCGGCGAGCGGTGCATCCCGATGATGTTCACGATGACGAGCTCGCCCTTGCGCACCAGGTGCCCGCCGACCTCGACGTCGCGCAGCGCGCGCCGCGCCACCACGAAGGCCGGGGGGTAGAGCCGCATCGCCTCCTTGAAGACCGTCAGCGCGTAGGGGAGCTTCGCGAGGTCGGCCAGGGCGGGCGTGCGGCCGCCGAGGTGCGCGTCGAGCTCGGCCTCCAGCCGATCGCGCGCCGCGGGGTTCTTGGCGAGCAGGTAGAAGGTCCACGCGAGGGCGTTGGCGGTGGTCTCGTGGCCCGCGAGGAAGATGGTCATCGCCTCGTCGCGCACCTGCCGGTCGTCCATGCGGCCGCCCTCCTCGTCGCGCGCCGCGAGCAGCATCGACAGGAAGTCGTTGCGCTCGACCGGCGAGCGCCGCCGCGCCTCGATGAGCCCGTAGACGATCTTGTCGAGCCGCGCGACCGCCGCGCGACCGCGCCGGTTGCCCGGGGTCGGCCACGTCGGCGGGATGGGCACCACCGCGCGCAGCGTGCGGCCCAGCTGGTCCATCGCGGCGGTGAGGGCGGCGTGCACCTCGTCGGCCTCGGCGCCCACCTCCGCGCCGAAGAGCGTGGCGCCGACGATCTCCAGCGTGAGGCGCATCATCGCCGCGCTCGCGTCGACGCGCGCCCCGTCGGGCATCGCCCGCTGCGCCGCCTCGGAGCGCTCGGCGATGGTCGTCGCGTAGTCGGCCAGGCGCTTCGGCATGAAGGCCGGCGCCATCATGCGCCGCTGCTTGCGGTGCGGGTCGCCCTCGTTCGAGAGCAGCCCGTTGCCCAGCAGCGGCCGCATGAAATAGCTGAGCCCGAGGCCCTTCATGAAGGCGTCGGCGTGCTCGACCAGCACCGCGTGCGCGAGCCCCGGGTCGGTCACCACGTGGGCGTGGATGAGCCCGCCCCAGATGCGCAGCCGCGCGATGGGGCCGTGCCGGCGGGGCACGTCGAGCAGCATCGCGACGCGGTCGGCCTGCCGCCGCAGCCGCAGCATCTCGCGAAACGGAACCGTCGGAATCGAAGCGGTGGGCGCGCTCATCGGGGGGGTGACTCCTGCGGGCTATTGTCACGATGAAAATAGCCGGGTCGGAGTTATTGTCAACACGCCAACATGAAACCACCCCGACGGAGGCGCGACCCCGAGGCGGCGCGCGGCGAGCTGCTCGACGCGGCCGAGGGCCTGCTCTCGACGCACGCGCCCGACGCGGTGGGCCTGGCCGACATCGCGCGCGCGGCGGGGGTGAGCCACGCCCTGGTGTCGCACTATTTCGGCACCTACGTGGGCGTGGTCGACGCGGTGTTGGAGCGCCGGCGCGTCGCGGTGCGGGCCCGCGCGATGGAGCGGCTCGCGAAGGCCGACGTGCTCGAGCCCGACGAGCTTTTGGCGATGCTCTTCGAGGTGCTCTCCGACGCGGCCTTCGTGCGGCTCTCGCTGTGGGCGATCGCGGCCGAGCGGCCGTCGGCGCGGGCGTCGTTTCCGCTGCCGGCCCAGGGGCTGCGCATCCTGGCCGAGGGCATCGCGGCGCGCCTCGGCGACGAGCGGGCGGCCACGCGGCGGCGCATCGAGCAGGCGCTGGTGATCGCGTGCAGCGCGGCCTGGGGCTACGTGGTGGCGCGCGAGTCGTGGGTGGGCGCGCTGGGGCGGGAGCCGACGCCGGCCTTCGACCGCGGGCTGCGCCGGGCGCTCGGGGAGATGCTGCGGGGCTTCGTCGCGGTCACGCCGAAGACGGCGAGGGGGAAGTGACTCCCTCAGCCCACTTCGAAGCCGCGAGCCGCCTGCTCGCCGCCGCGCGCGACGTCGTCGCCGAGCGCCCCACCCTCGCCGCCCCGCCCGCCTGGAGCGAGCGCCGCCGCTGGACCGACTTCCTCGCCGCCCTGCCCCCCGACGCCGTGCTGCGCGCCGAGCGCGACGGCCTCGCCGCCCACGTCGCCTCCTTCCCCGGCGCGCCCGACGAGCTCGTCGCCCTCGCCCGCGCCGTCACCGAAC
>JAQBQI010000426.1 GCA_028287085.1 Myxococcaceae bacterium | reverse complement strand
GCGTCGATGGTACTGCACAGGTGACTGTGTGGGAGAGTAGAACGCCGCCGGGGTCCTATCCAATGGCAACTACCCCGTCGGTCCAGCGTCTTCAAAAGAGCGCTGGACCGGCGGGGTTTTGTCGTTTGTGGTGCGCGCGCATCCGTTAACTCCGCCGAAGCGGCGGAGGAAACTCCCGCCGCCCGTTCGCTCGCTCAGGGTCGTTAGCTCAGTCGGTAGAGCAGCGGACTTTTAATCCGTTGGTCCAGGGTTCGAGTCCCTGACGACCTACCCCCAGGAGACGGTGCCGCCCGCGTTCGTCTCGACGATCTGCGCCACCGTCGCGAACAGCTCGTCGCCACGACCCCGGTCGTCCGTCCATCGGCCGGTCGCCTCGTCGAGGTCGAAGTGCCACGCGCGGCTGTTGGCGGCGAGCCAGATCTGGCGCGTCGGCCGCTGCGTGTTCAGGACGCACCGCGAGCGATCGCGGAAGGTGAGGGTCAACACGTCGCCGGCCGCCACCGCCTCGACGTCGTCGGGATCGAGCGGCTCGCACGCGTCCTGGATCCGCTTGAACACCGCGTCGACGAGGTGGAGATAGGCCGATTCGCTGATCATCGTGGCGCGAGCCTAGTGCGCTTCGTCGCGCGACGAAAGGCCGCATCTCGAGGCCACTCCGCGCCCGTGACCTCGGGCGTCAACGGCACTACAGTCGCCGCCCATGACCACTGAGTTCCGCCGGTTTCGCGGCACCCCGGGCTACCTCACCAGCGACTCCCTCGAGGCCGCGGTCAACTGCTCCCTCGCCCTCGAGAAGCCCCTCCTGGTGAAGGGCGAACCCGGCACCGGCAAGACCCTCCTCGCTGAGGCGATCGCCGCCGCCTTCGAGGCGCCGCTGCTCACCTGGCACGTCAAGAGCACCACCCGCGCGCAGGACGGACTCTACGTCTACGACACCGTCGCCCGCCTCTACGACTCGCGCTTCGGCGACGGCGACGTGCGCGACATTCGCCGCTACATCAAGTTCGGCCCGGTGGGCGAGGCCTTCCGCGCCGAGCGCCGCGTGGTGCTGCTCATCGACGAGGTCGACAAGGCCGACCTCGAGTTTCCCAACGACCTGCTGCACGAGATCGATCGGATGCGCTTCCGCGTCGGCGAGACCGGCGACGAGGTCGTCGCGCGCGAGCGCCCCATCGTCATCATTACCAGCAACAACGAGAAAGACCTGCCCGACGCGTTCCTCCGCCGGTGCGTCTTCCACTTCATCGACTTCCCCGACCAGGAGCTGATGCGCCGCATCGTCGCGGTGCACCATCCCAGACTCGACGCGGCCCTCCTCGACCAGTGCCTCGCGGTCTTCTACGAGATTCGCGGGATGCAGCGTCTGCGTAAGCGGCCCAGCACCAGCGAGCTCGTCGACTGGATCGCGGTGCTCCAGCGCGCCGGCGTCACCTCCGTGAAGCTCGACCGCGAGCTGCCCTTCCTCGGCGCCCTCCTCAAGAAGGAGCAGGACCTCGTCGCCTTCGCCGATCAGCTCTCGGGCGGGCGGAAGTTCAGGTCGTAGGCGATGATCGTCCCCTTCCTGTACGCCCTGCGCAGAAGAAAGCTGCCCGTCGGTACGCAGGAGGCCGTGAACCTCGCGCAGGCGCTGCAACTCGGGCTGCACGACAGCTCGCTCGAGGGCTTCTACGAAGTCGCGCGCGCGCTGCTCGTGCACTCCGAGCAGCACCTCGACGAGTTCGATGTCGCCTTCGCCGAGCACTTCCGCGGGGTGACCTTCGACGCGCTCAAGATCACCGAGGAGATTCGCGGCTGGCTCGAGGAGGTGAAGAAGCTCCGCGAGCTCACCGACGAGGAGAAGGCGTCGATCGAGGCGCTCGACCTCGACGAGTTGCAGCGGCTCTTCGAGCAGCGATTGAAGGAGCAGAAGTCCCGCCACGACGGCGGCAACCGCTGGATCGGCACCGGCGGCACCTCGCCCTTCGGTCGCGGCGGCTATCACCCCACCGGCATGTCGGTCGGGCCGGCCGGGGGCGGCGCGCGCGGCGCGGTGAAGAGCGCCGACGCGCGGCGCTACAAGGGCTACCGCACCGACGTCGTGCTCGACCTGCGGCAGATCGAGGTCGCGCTGCGTCGGCTGCGCGCGTTCAACCGCGAGGGCTACCCCGACGAGCTCGACATCGACGCGACCATCGACGCCACCGCGAAGAACGCCGGCGAGCTCGACGTCGTCGTGCGCCCGCAGCGGCGGCCCGACACCCGCGTGCTGCTCATCATGGACGTCGGCGGCTCGATGGACCCCTACGCCGACGCCGTCTCGCAGGTCTTCTCCGCGGCGAAGCGCGCCACGCACTGGAAGGAACTCCGCACCTACTACTTCCACAACTGCGTTTACGGTCGGGTGTATCGCACCGACCAGTTCGGCGACCCCGTCGGCGTCCACGAGCTGCTCCGGCAGAGCTCGCCGAAGTACAAGGTCATCTTCCTCGGCGACGCGCTCATGGCGCCCTACGAGCTCCTCGCGACGAGCGCCGACGAGCCGGGCAACCCGCCCACCTCGGGGCTCCATTGGCTCTCCGTTCTCCGCGAACATTTCCCCCACTCGGTCTGGCTCAACCCCGAGGCCCCCCAGGGCTGGGCGGGCAACACCATCGAGGCCGTGCGCTCGGTGTTCCCGATGTTTCACCTCACCGTCGACGGGCTCACCGAGGCCATCCAGGAGCTCACCCGCAAGCGCTAATTCCGCCCGACGCGAGCGTGACAGGATATGTCCGGGCGGAGGCGGCGCGTCGAGCGCCGGGTGCTAGGGTCTCCCTCCGCCCAGGAGGTCCTTCCACCATGAACGCTACCGCGCGCCCCGCTCCGATCGAGCCGACTCCGTCCACCGAAACCACGGCGCTGGCGTCGGTACTCCGCGCGTCTCCGCCCGCCAACGACCCGGCGCCGACGCCGCAACAGCAGGCGCTGCTCCGACGCGCGGCCCGCGCCATCGAGGCGAAGCGCGTGTGCGTGATCCGGTACGCCTCCGAGCCGGGCGGCGCACCCTCGACGCGCTCGATCGAGCCGCTCGCGGTGACCAGCACCCGCGGCCGCCTCGGGCTGCTCGCGTGGTGCCGTCTGCGCCGCGACCTGCGCACCTTCCGCGTCGACCGCATCACCGCCATCACGGTGCTCGGCGACCGCTACGAAGACCACCCGGGCCTCGCGCTCGAGCGTTTCATCCAGCGTCGCCGTCGCGCCCTGCCGTAGGGGTCCTTGCGTTCCGCGTCGCCCCTCCGCATGAGTGCGCGACGATGCGCCGTCTCGCCGCGATGCTGCTGTCCGCCGCGCCGGCGCTGACCCTCCCCGCGACGAGCTCCGCACAGACCGCCAGCGCCTTCCCGATGCCCGCCGTCGTGCCCGCGGCGGCCCCCGACCCTAGCCCACCGTCTCCCTCCGCGGGCTGGCGCAACAGCACCGTGGTCGGCCTGTCGTCGGGCCTCGGCTCGCCCTACGGGCTGCTCGGCGCCTACTTCGGCTACTTCCCCTCGCGGCACCTGCAGCTCGAGGTCGGCGGCGGCTACTCGACCGGCTTCGGTCCCTCCGTCGCCGCGCTGGGCCGCGTCGGAGTCAACCCGGGCAACAGCTCGTTTCTCGCGCTCGGCGTGGGCGTCTCGACCAACTTCACCGACTACGCGTACGCCGACAACTGCGAGTCGCCCGGCAACGCCGCCGCGCGCTGCACACCCCCCGGCGCACCCCGCGTCGTCGTCGGGTCGGCCAGCGCGATCTGGCTCGACGTCGAGGTCTCCGAAGACGTCCGCATCGGTGGCGCCTTCGGCGGAAGGCTCGCCGCGGGCTTCGGCCTGCTGCTCAACCCCGGCGCCTTTCCGACCGCGCTCGGCTGTGCTTCCGACGGGCTCGGGCTCACCCCCTGCGACGTCGGCGCGGCCCGCACGCGCGACGAGCCGACGTGGATCGCGCACCTCCGCATCGACCTGTACGCCGTCATCGCGCGCGGCGACCCCTGAGCCGTCAGCGACCCGAGCGCACCCGACCGACGAGCGTGGTCACGATCTCGTCGGCGAGACGGCGGGTCTCGGCCGCGCGCCCCCGCACCCCGTTGGCGAGGATCGCGAACACCAGCGTGCGGCCCGGGTCGGGCGCGAGGACGTAGCCCGAGAGCGCGATCACGTCGTCGAGGGTGCCGGTCTTGGCGCGCACCATCCGCTCGGCGCCGGCGATGCGCAGGCGGTGGCGGAGCGTTCCGTCGCCGCCGCCCACCGCGAGCTGCGCGATGAACTCGTCGCGCACCGCCGGACGGCGCCAGTTCGCGCGCAGCGCCTGGGCGAGCTGGCGCGCGCTCACGCGGTTGGCGTCGTAGAGCCCCGAGCCGTTGCGCACCACCAGGCCGCGCGTGTCGACGCCCGCCCCCCGGCACCACTCGACCACCCGCTCGGCGCCCCGCCGAAACGTCGCCGCGCCGCGCTCGACGCCCTCCGCCGCGATCGCGAGGAGCGTCATCTCGGCGTACAGGTTGTTCGAATCTTTACCGACCTCGTAAAGCAGCACCGACAGCGGGGCCGAGCGGTGGGTCGCGAGCGTCGCGAGCCCTTCGGGCGCCGGGCCGACCCGCACCGCGCCGGAGACCCGCACGCCCAGGTCTTCGAGCGCGCCCCGCAGCGCCCAGCCCGCGGCGAGCGCGGGGGCGTCGAGGCGGCGCCGGTAGACCGCGCCGCGCTCCGTCGCGGGGAAGGTGCCTCGCACCCGCACGTGGGTGCGTCCGTCGGCGAGCGGCGTGGCGGTGAGCTCGACGGCGGGCGCCCCGACCGCGACGGTGGTCAGCGCATTCTCGACCTCGACGAAGCCGCGCGGCGCGCCGGTCACGACCGCGGGCGCGCCGACCGTTCCGGGGCGCACGCGGATCGACAGGGCGTTCTCGTCGACCGACACCGCGCCGACGGCGGCGCGGAAGGGCGCGGCCTCGTCGGGCTGCTGCTCGAAGGCGGGCGGGAGGTGCTCGGCGCCGAGCGCGCGGTCGTCGACCACGAGGTCGCCGTCGACGCGACGCAGCCCCGCGGCGACGAGCTCGCGCGTGAGCGCGTAGAGGTCGTCGGTCGAGAGCGAGGGATCGCCGTCGCTGCGCAGCACCAGCGGCCCCGCGACGGCCTCGCCGGAGGTCGCGCCCTCGAGCGTGGTCGTGAAGCGGCGGTCGGGCCCGAGGATCGCCAGCGCCGCGGAGGCCGTCAGGAGCTTGGCGTCGCTGGCGGGGTTGAGCGCGGCGTCGGCCTCGCGCTCGTAGACGACCCGCCCCGAGCCGGCCTCCATGACGACCACCGAGATGCGCGCGCCGCGCGTCGCGGCGGCCTCGATCGACGGCGCGAGCACGGTTGCGAGCGGGGGCGCTGCCGCGGGAGACTGCGCGCCCACATGGCCCGAAATCGCGAGCGCGGCGCAGACGAGCGCGACCCCTATTCTTCCTCGCATCGATCGACCTCGCCTCGGATCTATCACGCATTCCTCGCGCTCTGCCTCGCCGCCTGTCGCGGGCCCGCCCGCGCCCCCGACCATCTGACCCTCCTCGTGCTCGCGCGCCCCGAGCACCTCGACCCGCGCCACCCCGAAGACGCCCTCGGCGCGTCGATCGGGCGCCTGCTCTACCGCGGGCTGCTCGAGGGCGACCCGGTGACCTTCCTCCCGCGCCCGGCCCTCGCCGAGGAGGCCCGCTGGGTCGACGCCGCCCGCTACCGTGTGACGCTCCGCCGCGACGCGCGCTTCCGCGACGGCGCGACGGTCACCGCGGCCGACGTCGTCGCGACCTACGAGAGCGTGCTCGACCCCGCGCAGCACAGCCGCCTGCGGACCACCTACGCCCGCGTGCTCCGGGGCGTGCGCGCGGTCGACGAGCGCACGGTGGAGTTCGAGCTGCACCGCCCCGACGGGTCGCTCGAGGCGCTGCTCCAGCTCGGCATCCTCCCGCGCCGCGACGCGCTCGGACCCGAGCACCGCGCGGAGGTCATCGCGCGCGACCACCTCGGTGGGAGCGGCCCGCTGCGGCTCGCGCGCTACCTGCCGGACGCGCTCTCGCTCGAGGCGGGCGGCGACGGCGGGGCCTTCCGGGCGCTCGACGTCGTCACGCTGCACGACCCCAACACGCTCGCGCTGCGGCTGCTGCACGGCGAGGGCGACGTCGCCGAGCTCAAGCCGGAGCTCTACGCGCTCTTCGAGGGTCGCGCCGGCTTCGAGGTCGCCTCGGCGCGCACCTCGGGCATGACCTACCTCGGGATGCACTGCGAGCACGGCGCCCTCGCCGACGTCGCCGTGCGCCGCGCGCTCGCCCTCGCGCTCGACCGCGACGCGCTCCGCCGCGCCATGCTCGGCGACCACGCCGTGGCCTCGACCGGCGTGCTGCCGCCCTCGCACTGGGCGTACACGCCGGAGGTCGCCCGCTACCCCTTCGACCCGGCCGCCGCGCGCCGGGCGCTGCGCGCGGCCCTGGGGGAGGGCGCGCCGCCGCTGCGCCTCACGCTGCGGGTCTCGTCGCAGCGCTTCGCGATCACGGCGGCGCAGGCCCTCACGGCGATGCTCCACGACGTCGGCGTCGAGGTCGACGTGCGGCCGTCCGAGCTGGCGACGCTGCTCGCCGACCTCAAGGCGGGGCGCTTCGACCTCACGCTCCTGACGGTGCCCGACCTCAGCGACCCCTTCGGCCTGGGGTTCTGGTTCGGGTCGGCATCCATCCCCACGCCCGAGAACCCGTCCGCGGGCGGCAACCGCTGGCGCTTCCGCGACGCCGCGCTCGACGC
>JAQBQI010000419.1 GCA_028287085.1 Myxococcaceae bacterium | reverse complement strand
GCCGGCGCGCGACGTCCCGCCCATCGACCGCGCGGCGGTGCGCGCCTCCGAGCTCGTCGCGCTCGAACTCTCGCCGTCCGACCCGACCGTCGAGGTCGTCGACGCGGCGCGGCCGACGCTGGCCTTCCGCGCGCGGGGCACGCAGCGCGACGGGCTCTCTCGCGCGCTGACGACGGGCGTCCGCTTCAGCCTCGACGACCCGACGCTGGGCGCCATCGACGCGACGACCGGCGTGTTCACGCCGTCGGGCGTCGGGGGGGTGAGCCGCGTGCGCCTCGCGACGGTCGACGGCAGCGCGCTCGCGGCCGAGACCTCCGTCACGGTGACCAGTCGTCGCACGGTGCGCGGCGCCGGGGTGACCGACGCGATGGTCGCGGCGATCGGCGGGGCGGCGCTGGCCGGCGACGGCACGCCGACCTCGCCGCTCATCAACGACCCGCTGCAGGGCGCGGTGATGCCGCGCAACGTGTTTCCACCCGACCTGCAGTGGACGCCGCGGCACCCGGGCGCGGCCAACGGCGACGTCTACCGGGTGCATCTCCAGCGCGCCCACGCCGCGGTCGACGCGTACTTCGTGGCCGCGGCGGGCTTCCGCCACGAGTGGTCGCCCGAGGCGGCGCTGTGGTCCGACTTCGCGCAGAGCGACGTGGGCACGCCCATCGCGCTCACGGTGCGGGTGCTCGCGCGGGCGACGGCGTACCAGAGCGCGGCGCGCGAGTTTCGCACCGTCGACGCCTTCATCGCGGGCTCGGTCTACTCGTGGTCGCCCTCGCGCATGGCGCTGACGCGACTCGACGTCGAGAGCGCGCGGGTGACCGACTTCCTGCCGCACCCGGGCGACACCTGCATCGGCTGCCACTCGGTGTCGCGCGACGGCCAGCGCCTGTCGGGCTTCCTCGAAGGGACGGGCGAGAACCTCGCGCTCTACGACCTCTCGCGCGACCTGACGGCCAACCCCGCGCCGACGGTGGCGCGGCTGCGGTACACCGTGCGCCGCTGCACCTCCTTCAACGCCGACGGCACGCGCCTGGTGAGCGGCGACTGCGGAGCCAACCCGACGACCAACCGCTTCACGCTCATCGACGCGGCGACGGGCCGCGAGGTGCCCGCGGCGGCGGGCTCGGCGGGCGACGGCTTCGACCCCGAGTGGTCGCCCGACGGCGGCGCCATCGCGTTCACCAACCGCACGAACCAACTGAGCGTGACGCCCGTGACGGGCTCCGACCGCTTCGGCGCGGCGCGGGTGATACACACGCCGGGCAGCACCCCCGACGGCGCCGTCGACTGGCACCCGACGTGGACGCCCGACAGCCGTTGGATCGCCTTCCAGCGCGGCGACTCCCGCCGCTCGGGCGTGGCGATGGACGGCACCGGCGTGCGCGGCAGCCTGTGGATGATCGCCCGCGACGGCGGCGCCCCGGTGGCGCTGCGGCGCGCGAGCGCGGGCGGCAACGGCTTCGACACCTGGCGCCCGATCTTCTCGCCCTTCGACTCGGGCGGTTACTTCTGGCTGCTCTTCACGACGCTGCGCCCCTACGGCAACGCGCTCGCGGGCACGCGCAACCTCAAGCAGATCTGGGTCGCGGCGATCAACCGCCGCCCCGACGGCACCACCGACCCCTCGCAGGTGGGCTTCTACCTGTCGGGTCAGGAGCGCGTGAACTCGCTCTCGCCGTACTGGACCCCGGCGCCCTGCCGCCCGACGGGCCGCGGCTGCCAGACCGGCGCCGACTGCTGCACCGGCGCGTGCGAGCCCGACTCGGCGGGCGCGCGGGTGTGCGTCCCGCCGATGGCCGCGTGCCGCCCGCGGGGCCAGATGTGCGAGCGCGACAGCGACTGCTGCAGCGGGCTCGCGTGCAGCGCGGCGAGACTCTGCGACCTCCCTTCGCCGGGGTGAGAGGCCAGCGCCTCAGGGCGCGAGGGCGACGGGGCCGAGGGCCGCGCTTTCGAGGAGCGTGGCGCCCGGTCGCGGCATCGTCGCGAACGCGCCGCCGTCGGCGACGAGGGTCTGATGCGCCAGCGCGCCGTCGAGGAGTGGGCGGTTCTCCTCGGTCTGCATGCGCTCCAGCGCGTGCCACGCCTCGGGCGCGATCGATCGATGCGTCAGGGCCAGCTGGAACGCCGTCGCGAAGAAGACGAGCGCGATCTCCAGGTCGACCCGGGCGTAGAAGGAGTTCGCGCCCAGGAGGTCGGTGGGTCGGGGGCCACGCCGTTGGTTCGCCTCGTAGTCCGCGCGCACCTGCCGGCGCCGTTCCATCTCCTGCCGGGCGATCTCCAGCGCTCTCCGAGCGAGCTCGGGCCGCGGCTCGGGCGAACTCCTCAACTCGACGAGGAGCGCCTCCAGTTCGTCGTTGACCGACCCGTTCCCGCACCTGACGAGAGCCGTGTGATAGGGCGCCTCGAAGACGACCCGATTGGCCTGTACCGCCAGCGCCTCGAACGCGTCGCCGACGAGGACGAGCGCCTCCGTGGTGAGCGCGAGGTCCCGCGAGCCGGCGACGCCGCGGGCGAGCGCCACCAGCGACGTGACCTCCCGGTCCATCGCCCGCAGGCGCGCCAGCATGGCCGGGTACGTCGCGCGACGGATCTGCGCCGCGCGCACCGCTCGCACGCGGCCACGGAGCGCGGCGAGCAGTTGGAGGTGCCGCGGGCGAAGACGCGCGTCGACCTGCGACGGGTCGGGGAGCGGGAGCGCGGCGACCGGTCCGGCCGCGAGCAGGCGCTCCGAAGGGAGCGGCGCCGGGGGGTCGACACCCCGCAGCGCCGGGAAGTCGGCGGAGGTCATGAGGCGCGCGGGACGACGCGGCCCGGGGGGCGTCTGCGCCGTCGCGGGGAGCGTCGCGAGCAGCGCCGACAGCCACAGCGCGGCGCAGCGACGGGGGCTCGGACGACGGGGCGCCATGGCGGGAGTAGACGCCTCGGGAGGAGCGGGAGCAACGGCCAGGGTTCGGACCCCGCGCGCGCTTCCGTGGGTGCGACACTGTCCACCTGCCGTGCCGTGGCCCAAGGTGTTCACCATGCGACGGTGTCTGCTCGCGGTCCTGTGCTCCGTGTCGTGGCTGGTTGTGGGTTGTGCGACCTCGTCGTCGGGGACGGGCGACGAGGTGACTGACGGCGCGGTGGAGGTGCTCGGGGAGGACGAGACCGACCCGCTGCCCGACGACGACGACGTCGTCCTCCCCGACGACGACGCCGGCACGATCAAGGTCGATGTCGAGGAGCCGGCCGCCGACGCCGAGCCGCCGATTGACGACGTCGACTATCCGGTCGACGACGCCGACCTGTCCTTCGACGCGGGGACTCTTCCCGATGTCGGCTTCGCCTTCGACGCCGGCGTGCCCCGCGACGTAGGGACGCCCCCCCGCGACGTGGGCACGCCGCCCCGCGACGTGGGCTTCACGCCGCCCTGCGTCCGCACCGTGTATCGCTTGCGCCACCTGCAGTCGGCGCAGCAGCGCACCGACTCCGAGTCCCGCCGCCGCGCCTCCATCGACGCCGCCTTCGGCGCGGGCGCGCAGTCCATCAGCTGGACCGAGATCGAGAACCTCTCCGACGTCCGCTACATCCAGGCGCGCGCCGGGTGGACCACCTACTGGCCGTCGGGGCGGGCCGAGCTCGTCGCGCGCAACGCGGTGCCCGTCTCCTGGCGCGACGACACCTTCCGCCTCGTACGGGGGACGTCGCGCTTCGCCTCCGCGGGGCGCGCCGGGGTGTCGCCCTCGCGCTGGGTCACGCGCGTCTGGCTGCGGCACCGGTCGAGCGGCGGGATCCTCTCGCGCGTCGCGCACCACTCGGTCTCCGGGGTCGACGGCTCGGGGCGGGCGCCGGTCGCGTGGCGTCGGATGACCCACGCGCTCGACATCGCGGCCTTCCGCGACGTCATGGAGCTCGACAACGTCCCGGTGGTCGGCTCGGGGGACTTCAACACCACGCGCCTGCGCTCGCTGCTCGGGTCGGAGTTCGACTACGACGTGCCCACGTCGGGCGGCTCCCACGGCGGGCGGCTCATCGACTGGGTCGTCCACCTCCCGCACTCCCAGCAGCGCTTCGTGGGAGCGCACTTCGTCACTGTGGGCTCGTCCGATCACCGCGGCGTCAGCGCCGGCTACGACTACACGCCTCCCTGCCGGTAGCCTTCGCGACGCGTCGGGCGCGCCCCGGTTCGTGCGCCAACCGCTCCCATCTGGTGGCACCATCGCCCGCCATGAAGCTCGACGACACGCGCGCGCTGGTCACCGGGGCATCGAGCGGGATCGGCGCCGAGCTCGCGGTGCAGCTCGGTGAATACGGCGCGCGCGTGTGCCTCGCCGCGCGGCGCCGCGAACTCCTCGACGCCGTCGCCGAGCGCGTGCGCCGCGCGAAGCCCTCGGCCGTCGCCCACGTCCTGCCCGTCGACCTCGACACGGAGGCCGCGTGTCGCGAGCTCATCGACCGGTCCGTCGAGGCGCTCGGCGGCCTCGACCTCCTGGTCATCAACGCGGGCATCTCGATGAACGCGCGCTTCGAGGAGCTGCCCGATCCGCTCGCGACGGCGCGCGCGATCATGGAGACGAACTACTTCGCCGCGGTGGCGCTCACGGCGCAGGCGCTGCCTCACCTCCGCCGGTCGCGCGGTCGCATCGTGGTGGTGTCGAGCCTCGTCGGCGTCGCCCCGCTCCCGACGCGGACGGCCTACGCGGCGAGCAAGCACGCGGTCCACGGCTTCTTCGACTCGCTGCGCGCCGAGCTCGGCGCCGCGGTCGGCATCACCCTCGCGTGCCCGGGCGCCGTAGCGACGCCCATCCGCGAGGTGAGCAAGGCGCAGGGGCGCGGCGCGACCGCCGCCGAGCTCCCCGACGACGAGCAGATGAGCGCGGCGGAGTGCGCGCGGCTGATCCTCGACGCCGCGCGCGCGGAGAAGCGCGAGCTGCGGATGACGGCAGCCGGGAAGCTGTCGCCGTGGATGCGGCTGATCGCGCCGGGCGTGATCGACCGGGTGACCCGCTACAAGCTGGGACTCGACCGCCGGAGCTAGGCGCGGGGCCCGTCGTGTGCGCGGGCGGCCCGACTATCCGCCTTCGACTGCGGCACAGACTGAGCACTATCCGGCGCTCTGTGCTGAGTTGCCTCGTCGTCACAGCCGGGGCGGATTTGGACCCTCCACCGCCCCACACCCTCCCGCCGATCGCGCTTCTTCGCAGCTTTCTTCGGTGATTCCAGCACTCCGCTGCTTCGGCCCGATCGCTGCAAACGGGCACTCCGCGGTCGCAGGGAGCTGCCGCCAGGAGGAGCCTCACCGATGCCTGCGCCCAACACTACGAGCGACGACGCGTCGCTCGCGCCGGCCGATCTGCCACGCGGCGTCGGTGTCTACGAGCGGCCTCGCACGGCCTGGCTGCGCGAGCACCTCGCGCTGCTCATCGGCCTGCTCCTGTCGTTGATCGGACTGGCCATCTACGGCTTCCGCCACTGGGCGTGAGCGGGCGGCAGGAGGAGAGATCGATGGAAGCACAGAAGGACGCTCGGGTGTTTCTGGACGACGGGGTGATGGGCCGCGTCGAAGCGTGGCAACCCGACGACGGCGGCGGCGCCAAGGCGCTCGTCCTGCTCGACGACGGCAAGCGGATGTGGGTGCCGGGGACGGCGCTCGCCGCCCGCCCCGACGGTGGCTACACGCTGCCGCTCGGCCGCGCGCACCTCGACGCCGCGGCGGTGGTGATCCCGGTGATGGCCGAGCGCGTCGACGTCGGCCGGCGCGTGGTCGAGACCGGGGTCGTGCGGGTGCGCAAGGTGGTGCACGAGCGCGAGGAGCTGGTCGACCGCTCGGTCACCCGCGAGACCGTGCGCGTCGACCGGGTGCCGATGAACCGCGCCGTCGAGGGGCCGATGGAGCCCCGCCAGGAGGGCGACACGCTCGTCATCCCGGTGGTCGAAGAGGTGCTCGTGGTCGAGCGCCGCTACGTCTTGAAGGAAGAGGTTCGCGTCGTGCGGCAGCGGGTGACCGAGCCCGCCGAGGCCCAGCGGGTGACGCTGCGCCGCGAGGAGATCGTGGTCGAGCGGGACGACAACACCGACCCCCGGCCCTCCCGCCCGCACTGACCACAAAGGGGTTCCCCGCTGCATTGCGGCGGCGGTTCGCAACGGAACGCAACGAAAGGATCACAGCCATGTCCAAGACGATCGTTGGAATGTTCGATGATGCCTCCGAGGCCCGGTCGGTGGTGGAGGAGCTCACGCGGCTCGGCGTCGCGCGCGACCAGATCAGCCTGATGGCGAACCGCGGCGACACCAGCGCCGACTCCGATCGGGTGAGCTCGACCGACGCGAACACCACGGGCGAAGACGCCATGTCGGGCGCCGGCATCGGCGCCGTCGCGGGCGGCATCGGCGGCCTCATCGTAGGCCTCGTGGCCCTGCCCATCCCCGGCCTCGGTCCGGTGATCGCGGCGGGCCCGCTCGCGGCGGCCCTCACCGGCGCGGGCATCGGCGCCGTGACCGGCGGCGTCATCGGCGCGCTCACCCACGTGGGCGTGCCCGAGGAGCACGCGCAGCACTACGCCGAGGGCGTGCGCCGCGGCGGCACCCTGGTGACGGTGAACTCGCCCGACGACCTCGCGACGCGCGTGAGCGCGGTGATGAACTCGCACCACGCGGTGGACGTCGGCGAGCGCGCGGCGAAGTGGCGCGAGACCGGTTGGAAGGGCTTCGACGCGAAGGCGCCCGCGCTGTCCGCCGACGAACTGCGCCGCGAGCGCGCGCTCTACAGCAACCGCGACCTCAACCAGGGGAGGGTCGCCATCCCGGTCGTCGAGGAGAGCATCGCGGTCGGCAAGCGCGAGGTCGAGCGCGGCGGCGTGAAGGTGTCGAGCCGCGTCGTCGAGAGCCCCGTCGAGCAGCAGGTCAGCCTCCGCGACGAGCACCTGAAGGTCGAGCGCCACGCGGTCGATCGACCGCTGGGCGCGGCCGACCGCGCGGCCTTCCGCGAAGGGACGATGGAGTTCAAGGAGACCGTCGAGGAGCCCGTCGTCGCCAAGACCGCGCGCGTCGTCGAGGAGGTCGTGGTCAACAAGGACGTCACCCAGCGCACCCAGACCGTGCGCGACACGGTGAAGAAGACCGAGGTCAAGGTCGAGCAGGAGGCCCTCGAGCGCCTCTCGCAGCCGGGCCCCGAGCGCACCTCGCAGACGCCCATCACCCCCAGCCGCCGCTGAGCCCCGCGCGCGACCGGCGGCGCCCGCCCCGGGCGTCGCCGGCTAGCGCCGCCGCCTCCGCCACGCCAGCACCAGCGCCCCGATGAGCATCGCCACGGCGCCGCCCTTCGGCCGCCCGCCGACGCCCGTGTGGCACTGGCACCCGCCGTCGACGCCGCCCATCGGATCGGCGTTGCCGCCGTCGCCGCCCTCCAGCAGATACTCCTCTTCGACCGGGCCCGCGTCGCCGACGCCACTGTCGACTTCATTGCCGACATCGGCCCCGTTGCCGACATCCGCCATCGCGACATCGGCACTGCCGACATCGGTCACGCCGACGTCGGTCACGCCCGCGTCGGCCACGCCCACGTCGGGACGCCCGGCGTCGGTCACGCCCGCGTCGCGCACCCGCGGGTGCACCATCACCGCGCAGCGCACCGCGGTGTCGGCCGGACCAAACCAGGTCACGCCCTCCTGCACGAGCCCGTAGGTCTCGCTCAGGGTCATGTCGCTGGCCACGTCGGGGACGCTCAACACGAAGGAGAAGCGCCCCACCGCGCCCATGGCCGTGGCGTGGTCGACCGTCGAGGGCCGCGTGGGGCTGCGCCAGTTGGTCGCGTCATAGAACACCCCGCGGTGGTCGCGCGGACCGGTCGTACCCAGTCGCGTATTCGTGGTGTCCCAGGTGGCGGTTCCCGTATTGCGATATTCGACGTAGGCCACCGGGCGCTCGCCCGAGGTCGCCTCGCGGGGGCAGCTCACCGTCACGAGCGTCGCGTTGTAGGCCGGCGTCGCGGGCGGCGCGGTGCAACCCGCGCGGGCGAAGCCACCCGCGGGCGAGCGCGCCACGCGGGCCGCCGTGATCGGACCGTAGGCCCCGTCTTCGCCGATGCGGTCGGCGGCGTTGTTGACGTTCCAGAGGCGCTGGAAGGCGCGGATGGAGTCGGCGCGGCGGTCGCCGCCGGGGCAGTCGAAGTGGACGTCGTCGTTGCCGGGGTACGGGTGGCGGCAGCCCGCGTTGGTCATGGCGCGCAGCGCGGCCGACCAGTTGGCGAGGTCGACGGCGATGCCGGTCTCGTGGTTCGAGTTGCCCGGCGTCGCGGCGAGGCCGCACGCCCCGGAGTGGTAGAGCACGTACTGGTCGGCCAGCGTGCGAAACATCGAATTGATGGTGATCGGCGTGGTGCGCGCGGCCGCCCAGAGGGCGTCGCGCGCGCTCGACTGGGCGAGCGAGAAGATGCGCGAGCTCGAGAGGTTGACGCCCGCGTGCGGCGTCGCGTTGACGAAGACGCCCGGAAACATGCAGACCTGCGTGTCGACGAGCTGACGCGACAGGCCCACGACGTTGGCGGTGCTGCACTGCCGCTGCGCGGCGATGGTCGCGACGGTCTGGGCGGTGGCCGCCGCGGGGGCGGCCAGGGCGATCAGGGCGAGGGCGGTGGGGCGGCGCATGGGCGTTGCGCCCGGGAGGATGCCCGAGGCGGGCGGCCGTAGAAAGCCGCCCCCCCGATTACGTTTACCGGGCGAGAATCAGAACTGGGCTTCTTCGGTCGAGCCGTGGAGCGCGAGCGTGCTGGCCTTGCCGCCGGAGATCACCTGGGCGACCTCGTCGAAGTAGCCGGTGCCCACCTCGCGCTGGTGGCGCGTGGCGGTGTAGCCCGTCTTCTCGGAGTCGAACTCGGCCTGCTGAAACTGCGAGTACGCCGCCATGCCGCGCTCGCGGTAGTCGTTGGCGAGGGCGTACATCGAGTGGTTGAGGGTATGAAAACCCGCCAGCGTCACGAACTGGAACTTGTACCCCATCGCCCCGAGCTCGCGCTGGAACTTCGCGATCGTGGCGTCGTCGAGGTTCTTCTTCCAGTTGAAGCTGGGCGAGCAGTTGTACGCGAGCATCTTCGCCGGAAACTGCTTGTGAACGCCCTCGGCGAACTGCTTCGCCTGGTCGAGGTCGGGGGTGCTGGTCTCGCACCAGAGCAGGTCGGCGACGGGGGCGTAGGAGAGCGCGCGGGCGATGGCGCACTCGACGCCCGACTTCATATGATAGAAGCCCTCGGCGGTGCGGCCCTTCGACTTCTCGATGAAGGCGTGGTCGCGCTCGTCCACGTCCGACAAGAGCAGCTTGGCGCTGTCGGCGTCGGTGCGGGCGACGAGCAGCGTCGGGACGTCCATCACGTCGGCGGCCAGGCGCGCGGCGGTGAGCACGCGGAGAAACTGCGACGTCGGGACGAGCACCTTGCCGCCCATGTGGCCGCACTTCTTCTCGGAGGCGAGCTGGTCCTCGAAGTGGACGCCCGCGGCGCCGGCCTCGATCATCGCGCGCATCAGCTCGTACGCGTTGAGCGTCCCGCCGAAGCCGGCCTCGGCGTCGGCCATGATGGGGGCGAACCAGTCGCGGTCGTGGCGCCCCTCCGAGCAGTCGATCTGGTCGGCGCGCTGGAGCGACTGGTTGATCTTCTTCACCACCGCCGGGACGCTGTCGGCGGGGTAGAGCGACTGGTCGGGGTACATCTGGCCCGCGGTGTTCGCGTCGGCCGCGACCTGCCACCCGGAGAGGTAGATCGCCTTCAGCCCGGCGCGCACCTGCTGCACGCCCTGGTTGCCCGTCAGCGCGCCGAGCGCGTTGATGAAGGGCTCCGTCTTCAGCATCTGCCAGAGCTTGCGCGAGCCGCGCTGCGCCAGCGTGTGCTCGATGCGGATGCTCCCGCGGAGCTTCTGCACGTCGCCGACGCTGTAGCTGCGGGTGACGCCCTCGAAGCGGCCCGCGGGGGCGTTGTTGACGTACTCGGTGGGGCTGAACTCGCTGGTGCTCATTGGGACTCTCTCTCGTGGGTTGAGTGGGTTCTTCGTTGTCGGTACGGAAATCAGCCGAGCATCTCGTACGCGGGCAGCGTGAGAAACTCCTCGAAGGTGGGCGCCGTCGACAGCGCCTCGAACAGCCGGCGGGCCTCGGCGAAGCGGCCCGTCTCGACCCGCGCCGCGCCCTGCTCGGTCGCGATGCGGGCCATCTCTTCATCGATGACCGCGCGCAGCCGCGCGGCGGTCACCACCGAGCCGTCGTCGAGCGCGACGCCGTAGTGCACCCACTGCCACACCTGGGCGCGGGCGATCTCCGCGGTCGCGGCGTCTTCCATCAGGTTGTAGAGCGGCACGCAGCCGTTGCCGCGCAGCCAGGCCTCCAGGTATTGGATCCCGACGCGCACGTTGTGGCGCAGGCCGGCCTCGCTGCGCGTGCCCGTGTGGGGCACCAGCAGGTCTTCGCGGGTGACGTGCACGTCCTCGCGCAGCCGCGCGATCTGGTTGGCCGTCGGCATGTGCGCGTCGAAGATCTCGCGCGCCACCGGCACGAGGCCGGGGTGCGCCACCCAGGTGCCGTCGTGGCCGTCGCTCACCTCGCGCAGCTTGTCGGCGCGCACGCGGGCGAGGGCGGCCTCGTTCGCCGCGGGGTCGTCCTTGATCGGGATCTGCGCCGCCATGCCGCCCATCGCGTGCACCCCGCGGCGGTGGCAGGTGCGAATGAGCAGCTGCGCGTAGGCCTTGAGGAAGGCCTTGTCCATCGTGACCTGCCCGCGGTCGGGCAGCAGCGAGGTCGGGTCGGCCGCGCGCTTCTTGATGAACGAGAAGATGTAGTCCCAGCGCCCGCAGTTGAGCCCCGCCGAGTGCTCGCGCAGCTCGTAGAGAATCTCGTCCATCTGGAAGGCTGCGGGCAGCGTCTCGATGAGCACCGTCGCCTTCACCGACGCGCGCGGCACGCCGAGCGTCTCCTCGGCGAAGACGAAGACGTCGTTCCAGAGGCGGGCCTCCAGGTGGTGCTCCATCTTGGGGAGGTAGAAGTAGGGGCCCGTGCCGCGGGCGAGCTGCTCCTTCGCGTTGTGGAAGAAGAAGAGCCCGAAGTCGAAGAGGCCGCCGGGGAGGTCGCGCCCGTCGAGGGTCACGTGCCGCTCGCGCAGGTGCCAGCCGCGCGGGCGCACGAAGAGCACCGCGGGGGTCGGGTTGAGCCGGTACTGCTTGCCCGTCTTCGGGTCGGCGAACTCGATGCGCCGGCGCACCGCGTCCATCAGGTTGAGCTGGCCGGTGATCTGGTTCGACCAGGTCGGGGAGTTGGCGTCCTCGAAGTCGGCCATGAACACGTTCGCCCCGGAATTCAGGGCGTTGATGATCATCTTGCGCTCGACGGGCCCGGTGATCTCCACCCGCCGGTCGAGCAGGTCGTCGGGGAGGGGAGCGACCTTCCAGTCGCCCGCCCGCACCGCCGCCGTCTCCGGGAGGAAGTCCCACCCCGCGGCCGTCTCGAAGCCCTTCGCACGCTCGCGCCGCGCCGCGAGCAGGGCGTCGACCCTCGCCCCGAAGGTGCGAACCAGCGACTCGACGAAGCCCAACGCCGCCGGCGTCAGCACCGTCTCGAAGCCCGGCTCCATCGCTCCCTTGATCGTCAATCCAGAGGTCGTCATGGCGAAGACCACTGTCAGTCAATCCGTCAACAACGGCAAGGCGCTGCGGGATTATCGCTGGTTTGTGATGTCAACGTTTGTCAATCGCCTCGGTTGACTGGTAAAGACCCGTCATGAGGGCGGAGCGCAAGACG
Organism: Myxococcaceae bacterium; assembly: GCA_028287085.1. Lineage (GTDB taxonomy): Bacteria > Myxococcota_A > Polyangia > Polyangiales > SCUS01. The sequence goes on along the minus strand of JAQBQI010000419.1, from coordinate 3,672 downwards.
ATCAAGACGGCGGACCTGTCGCGGCTCGGGGAGAAGGTCCGGGCGCTGCGCCGGCAGCGCGAGATGTCGCAGGTGCAGCTGGCCGAGAAGCTGGGCATCTCGGGGAGCTACCTGAACCTCATCGAGGCCAACAAGCGCCCGCTGCCGGCGATGCTGCTGCTGCGGGCGGCGAGCGAGCTCGGGGTCGACCTCACGGCCTTCTCCTCGGAGGTCGACACCCGCGCCGAGGAGGGGCTGCGGGAGGTCTTCGGCGACCCGCTCTTCGAGCCGCACGCGCTGACCAACGCCGACGTGCGCGAGCTGGTGGCGGCGGCGCCCAACGCGGCCAGCGCGGTGCTGTCGCTCTACCGCGCGTACAAGAGCGCGCGCGAGTCGACCGACACGCTGGCGGCGCGCATGCACGACGACGAGGCCGGCGCGGTGAGCATCTCGCGCGCGCCCACCGAGGAGGTCAACGACCTCATCCAGGCGCGCATGAACCACTTCCCCGAGCTGGAGGCGCAGGCCGAGCGGCTGGTGCGCGACGCGCGCCTGGAGACCGACGACATGTTCCGGGGCCTGGCGCAGTGGCTACAGCGCACGCACGGCATCGAGGTGACGGTGGTGCGCTCGGTCGACGAGCGCGGCACGCTGCGGCGCTACGACCCGGCCTCGCGGCGGCTGTACCTCTCCGAGCTGCTGCCCACGCGCAGCCGCTCGTTTCAGCTCGCGCACCAGATCGGGCTGTTGGAAGCGCGCGCCGAACTCGACCGGCTCTGCACTGATCCGCTGCTCACGTCGCCCGAGTCGCGGGCGCTGGGGCGCGTGGCCCTCGCCAACTACGCGGCCTCGGCGGTGATGATGCCCTACGTGGGCTTCCTGCGGGCCGCGCGCGACGAGCGCTACGACCTCGACGTGATCGGGCGGAGGTTTCGGGTGGGCTTCGAGCAGGTGTGCCACCGCGTGACGACGCTGCGGCGGCAGGGCGCCGAGGGGGTGCCCTTCCACATGATTCGCGTCGACGTGGCGGGCAACATCTCGAAGCGCTTCTCGGCCTCGGGCATCGGCTTCGCGCGCTTCTCCGGCGCCTGCCCGAAATGGAACGTCTTCGTGGCCTTCAACACGCCGGGGATGATCCGCATCCAGGTGTCGGAGATGCCCGACGGGCAGAAGTACTTCTGCCTCGCGCGCACGGTGCAGCGCGACGCGACGGGCTACCTGCACCAGCACCCGCTGCAGGCCATCGGGCTCGGCTGCCGGGTCGAGCACGCCAGCGAGCTCGTCTACGCCGACGGCGTCGACCTGAGCAACGACCGCATCCCCATCGAGATCGGCGTCACCTGCCGGAGCTGCGAGCGGAACGACTGCGCCCAGCGCGCGCACCCCTCGGTGCGCCACCCGCTGAACATCGACGAGAACGTGCGCGGGCCGACGCTCTATACCTCGGCCCGTAAGAGCTGACGCGCCCCGCTCAGGCGCAGCCGTCGGGGCCGCAGACGGCGCCCTCGACGGGAGCCGTCGCGGCCTCGTCGGGGAGGGCCTCCCAGGCCTTCTCGAGCACCTCGAGCAGCACCTCGGCGGGCTGCGCGCCCGACACGCCGTAGCGCTCGGCGACCGCGAAGAAGGGCACGCCCGTGATGCCGATCTCGCGGGCGTTCTGCTCGTCGGCGCGCACGCCGTCGGCGTAGCGGTCGGAGGCGAGCACCGCGGCGACCTCGGCCGCGTCGAGGCCGACCTCGGCGGCGAGGCGGGCGAGCACCTCGCGGTCGCCGATGGCCTCGCCCTCGGTCATGTAGGCGCGCAGGAGGCGCTCCTTCATGGCGCCCTGCACGCCCTTGTCGGCAGCGAAATGGATCAGCCGGTGGGCGTCGAAGGTGTTGCCCGCGCGCACCTTGTCGAAGCGCATGTCGAGGCCGTCGACGGCGGCGACCTTCGTCATGTTGTCGATCATTCCCTGGGCGTGGGCGACCGAGCGGCCGTACTTCGCGGCGAGGCGCTCGGCGTACCCCGGGGTGGCGGGCGCGATCGCGGGGGCGGAGGGGTCGAGCTCGAAGGAGTGCCAGGTCACGGCGACGGCGTCGCGGTGGGGGAAGTCCGCGAGGGCGGCCTCGAGGCGGCGCTTGCCCACGTAGCACCAGGGGCACGCGATGTCGGACCAGACGTCGATCTTGAGGGTCTTCATGGGCGCGAAGCTATGGTCCGCGGGGCGGTCGCGCCAGTCGGGGGCCGTGACCCGTCCGCGATCGCGCGCCGGCTTGGCGGACGCGGCTCGCGGGGTCTATGAGTCGCCCCCCCCCGATGCAACGCCAGACCTCCGAACGCGCCGTCGTCCTGCTCGTGGCGATGGTGCAGTTCATCAACATCCTCGACTTCATGATGGTGATGCCGATGGGCCCCGACTTCGCGGCGGCCCTCGGAATCCCGCTCTCCCACCTCGGCCTCATCGGCGGCAGCTACACCCTCTCGGCGATGCTCTCGGGCCTCGTCGGGTCGCTCTTCCTCGACCGCGTCGGGCGGCGCAACGCGCTCCTCGTCGCGATGCTCGGGCTCGTCACCGCGACCGCCCTCGGCGGCTTCGCGCGGGGCTTCTCCACGCTGCTCATCGCCCGCGTCCTCGCCGGCGCCTTCGGCGGACCGGCCACCGCCGTCTCGATGTCCATCATCGCCGACACCGTGCCGGCCGAGCGGCGCGGCAAGGCCATGGGCGTCGTGATGGGGGCCTTCTCCCTGGCCTCGGTCTTCGGCGTCCCGCTCGGCCTCGAGCTCGCGCGCCGCGGCGGCTGGCGCCTGCCCTTCTTCGCCGTCGCCGCCCTCGGCCTCGTCGCCCTCGCCGTCGGCGCGGCGCTGCTCCCGCCGCTGCGCGGTCACCTGGAGAAGCGCCGCCCCGCGGAGCCCGAGGGGCTCGACGGCAGCTACCGCGACGCACCCGGCGGCGTCACCGCGACGCCCGCTCCGCCCACGACCCTCGACCTGCTGCGCCGCCCCACGGTGCTGCTCGCCTACGCGATGTCGGCGACCGCGATGCTCGGCGGCTTCGTGCTCATCCCGAACATCTCGCCCTACCTGCTCCACAACCTCGGCTACCCCCGCGACCGCCTCGGCCTGCTCTACCTCTGCGGCGGCCTGTGTTCCTTCGTCGGGCTCCAGTTCGCGGGCCGGCTCGTCGACCGCTTCGGCGGGATGCGCGTGGCCGCGCCCGCCACCGTGATCATCGTCGCGGTGGTCGTCGAGGGCTTCGGCCGCGCGCAGCCGTGGCTGCCCGTGCTGGTGGTCTTCGTGCTCTGGATGACCTCGATGAGCTTCCGCAACGTCGCGATGCAGACCGTGACGTCGCGGGTGCCGTCGCCGGCCGAGCGGGCGCGCTTCATGTCGCTCCAGAGCGCGGTGCAGCACGGCTCGTCGGCGGCGGGCGCCATGCTGTCGACCGCGCTGCTCTCCGAGGGCGCCGACCACCGGATGGTGGGCATGCCCCGCGTGGTCGCGGTGACGGCGACGCTCTTCGCGGCGATGCCCTTCCTGCTCGCGGCGGTCGAGCGGCGGCTGCGCCGGTAGGACCTCACCCGCGCTGCCGCGCCGCCCTCTCCATGAATGGAGAGGGCTTCAGGAAACGTGGGCGTTTCAGCACGATCTGCGCAGGTGAGAGGAAGCCCTCACCATTCATGGAGAGGGCGGCGCGGCAGCGCGGGTGAGGTC
>JAQBQI010000414.1 GCA_028287085.1 Myxococcaceae bacterium | reverse complement strand
GCCGTCGGCGTCGCGGTGACGACCTTCCAGTTCGACCGCGGGCGCACCGGCGCCAACCGCGGCGAGACGCATCTCACCCCCGCCGCGGTGCGCGCCGGCTTCGGCCGCGTCGCCGCCTTCGCGCCGAGCCTCGACGGCGAGGTCTACGCCCAGCCGCTCTACCTCCCCGCGCTCGCCGTCGGCGGCGCGCGCCGCGACGTGCTCTTCGTCGCCACGCAGAACAACTCCGTCTACGCCCTCGACGCCGCCACCGGCGCCACGCTCTGGCGCACCGGCCTCGGCACCCCGGTCGCGCGCACGGCCCAGTCGTGCGGCAACATCAACACCATCGGGGTCGTCGGCACCGGCGTCATCGACCGGGCCTCCAACACCCTCTACGCGGTCGCGTTCACCAACGAGGGCGCGCTGCAATTCAAGCTCAACGCGCTCGACGTCACGACCGGCACGCAGCGGGCGGGCTACCCCGTCAACCTCTCGCCGCCGGCCACGGGGGGGTCGTTGTTCGACGCGCGCGTCACGGGCCAGCGCGGGGCGCTGCAGTTCGACGACGGCCGCGTGTACGTCCCCTTCGGCGGGCTCTACGGCGACTGCGGCATCTACCACGGCTGGGTCGTCGGCATCGACGCCGCCAACCCCGCGCGGCAGGTCGCCTTCGCCACGCCGGGACGCGGCTCGGGCATCTGGGCGGTGGGCGGTCCGGCCATGGACGAGACCGGCCGGCTCTTCGTCGCGACGGGCAACAGCACTCCCCTCCTCGGTCACACGCCGGGCTCCTTCGGCGAGCGCGTGATCCGCCTCGGCGGCGGCGCCAGCGGGCCCACCGCGTCGACCAACGACGCGGCCTTCTTCGAGGCCTCCGACGCGCGCATGCTCGACCTGCAGGACCTCGACATCGGCTCGGTCTCGCCCGTCGTGCTGCCCGCCGTCGCGGGCGCGCCGCGGCTGCTCTGGCAGGGCGGCAAGGCCGGCGTGAGCTACCTGCTCAACCGCGAAGTCCTCGGCGGAACCGGCGGCGAGATCGCGCAGACGCGCTTCTTCTCGGGCGGCAATTTCGGCGCGGCGGCGGCGTGGTCGGACGGCGCGCAGACCTACGTGTTCGCGCCCGGCCGCGGCGCGCGCGCCAACGGCTGCACCGGCACCGGCGGCGTCATGGCCCTGCGCGTCGCGGGCTCCGGCTTCACCACCGCGTGGTGCACCGCGACGATCTCCAACCCGTCGCCCCCGGCGGTCTCCTCCAACGGCAACCGCGACGCGATCCTCTGGGTCGCCGGGAGCACCACGACGGCCGGCTCGCTGCGCGCCCTCGACGTCGCCACCGGCATGGAGATCTTCGCCGACGCCCCGCCGACCGTGCGCCAGTGGACCCCGGTCGTCGTCGCCGACGGCCGCGTCTACGTCACCGGCGCGCGCACCGTCTTCCTCTACACGACCCGTTAGTCCCTTTTCACCTCGGGACCGATGGGTTGAGAGCCCACCTTGCGCCCTTGCGGTTTTCTCCCGCGGCGCTCGTGGATCCAACCGCCAGCTCGAGGTGGGCTCACAACCCATCAGCGCCCCGGTGGCGAGGCACCAGACGACTCTCCCCACTCTCGCGGGGTGCGCCACGCCACACGGTGGCATTCGAGTCATATGACCTCGAATGCTGCGGAGATTTCGACGCGCGCGCGCCGCCCGCACCGGCCTACTGTCGTCCTCGAACCACCGCCTTCGAGGAGGATTCTGCGATGAGACAACTGTTGCTTTGGATGAGCGCCGCGGCCCTGGCCGCCGCGCTCGCGGGCTGTACCAGCGGCACCGCCGTGGTCGGCGGCATCGGCGACGCCGGCGCGATGGACGCCGCCCTCGACGTGCAGTGCACGGGCGCGCAGACCCGCTGCGGCGCGGCCTGCGTCGACCCGCAGGGCGACCCCGACAATTGCGGCAGTTGCGGCACCCGCTGCGCGCGCATCGAGGCCTGCGTGGCGGGCCGCTGCGCGCTCCAGTGCCCGACGGGGCAGACGGCGTGCGGCGGCCGCTGCGTCGACGTCTCCACCGACCGCGCCAACTGCGGCGCCTGCGGGACGGCCTGCGCCACCGGGCTGGTCTGCGCGTCGGGCCAGTGCGGCCTCGACTGCGGCGCGAGCCTCGCGACCTGCGCGGGCGCGGCGGTCGGCGACGGCGGGGCGGAGCGCTACTGCGCCAACACCCGCACCGACCGCGCGAACTGCGGCGGCTGCGGGATGGCCTGCGCCGCGGGGCAGATCTGCGAGGGCGGCGCGTGCGTGCTGAGCTGCCCGGCGGGTCAGACCGCGTGCGGCGGGCGCTGCGTCGACTTCGCCTCCGACAACGCCAACTGCGGCGCGTGCGGGACGGCGTGTCCGAGCGGCCAGCTCTGCTCGGCGGGCACCTGCCAGGTGAGCTGCCTCGCGGGCACCACCAACTGCGCGGGCTCGTGCCGCGACACGCAGACCGACAACGCCAACTGCGGCGCGTGCGGGACGGCGTGCCCGAGCGGCCAGCTCTGCTCGGCCGGGAGCTGCCAGGTGAGCTGCCTCGCGGGCACCACCAACTGCTCGGGCGCGTGCCGCGACCTCCAGGTGAGCAACGGCAACTGCGGCGCGTGCGGCAACGCGTGCGCGAGCGGCCAGGTGTGCTCGGCCGGGAGCTGCCAGGTGAGCTGCCTCGCGGGCACCACCAACTGCTCGGGCGCGTGCCGCGACCTCACCACCGACGCCGCCAACTGCGGGGCCTGCGGCAACGCGTGCGCGCCGGGGCAGCTCTGCTCGGGCGAGATGTGCCGCGTCTCCTGCGCGGCGGGCACGACCAACTGCTCGGGCGCGTGCCGCGATCTGCAGACCGACAACGCCAACTGCGGCGGCTGCGGGACGGCCTGCGCCGCGGGGCAGGTGTGCTCCGGCGGGATGTGCCGGATCTCGTGCGGCGCGGGCACCTCGAACTGCACCGGCGTGTGCCGCGACACGCAGACCGACAACAACAACTGCGGCGAGTGCGGGACGGCCTGCGCCGCGGGTCAGCTCTGCTCGGGCGGCACGTGCAACCTGAGCTGCGCGGCGGGCACGACCAACTGCACGGGCGTGTGCCGCGACCTCACGACCGACAACGCCAACTGCGGCGGCTGCGGGACGGTGTGCGCGGCGGGCCAGCTCTGCTCGGGCTCGATGTGCCGGGTGTCGTGCGGCTCGGGCACGACCAACTGCACGGGCGTGTGCCGCGACCTCCAGAGCGACAACGCCAACTGCGGCGCGTGCGGGGTGGTCTGCGCGCCCGGCAGCGCGTGCCAGGCGGGCACCTGCCGGGTCACCTGCGCGAGCGGGTCGACGGTGTGCAGCAACACCTGCCGCGACCTGCAGACCGACCGGGCCAACTGCGGCGCGTGCGCCAACGCGTGCGGCGCGGGCCAGGTCTGCGTGGCGGGCGTCTGCGCGGTGTCGTGCCCGGGCGGTCAGAGCGTGTGCTCGGGCCGCTGCGTCGACCTCCAGACCGACAACGCCAACTGCGGCGTCTGCGCGACGTCGTGCAACGCGGGCCAGGCCTGCGTGGCGGGCGCCTGCGTGGTGCGCTGCCCGGCGGGCCTGACCAACTGCGCGGGCGTGTGCCGCGACACCACCGTCGACGGCAACAACTGCGGCGGCTGCGGCGTGGTGTGCGGGGCGGGGCGGCTCTGCACGGCCGGGGCGTGCACCTGCGCGGCGCCGCAGCTCGACTGCTCGGGCACCTGCCGCAATACGCAGACCGACCCGCTCGGGTGCGGGGCCTGCGGGGTGGCGTGCCCGGCGGGGCAGGCGTGCAACCTGGGGCTCTGCGTGGGGCTCTGCGGCGCGGCGCAGTCGAACTGCTCGGGCTCGTGCCGCACGCTCGCGACCGACACCGCCAACTGCGGCGCGTGCGGCAACGTGTGCCCGACGCGGCCCAACGCGACCACGACCTGCGCGGGCGGCGCGTGCGGCTTCGCCTGCGTGGCGGGCTTCCGCGACTGCAACAACAGCCCGGCCGACGGCTGCGAGGTGAACCTCGCGACCGACATCGCCAACTGCGGCGCCTGCGGCAACGTGTGCGTCACCGCCTGCTCGGCGGGCGCGTGCGTGACCACGGGGCGCACCATCCCGGGCTTCTCGGGCCAGCTCGGCCCCGACTACTCGAGCCAGGGCTGGAGCCAGTGCGTCGGGTACTTCGACCAGCAGAGCTCGGACGACATCCCCGACAACGGCTGGGCCAACCCCTGCGCGAGCACGACCTACCACCGGCTGCGCGTCGCGTGCGGCGTGAGCGCGAACTCGGTGCGCTACATCGACGTGAGCCGGAACATCTTCGCGGTGCCGCTGGTGAGCTACCCCGAGTCGAACCTGATCTACAATTTCAGCTTCACGACCTCGGAGCCCAACCACATCTACGCGTCGACCAGCAACCCGAACAACGGCACCTCGTGGTGGAACGGCCCCGACGGCTGCGACGAGAGCGCCACCAACATCACGATCAACAACGGCTGCACCTACGACGCCTCGAACTGCTTCGGGCAGGGCATCAACGGGTCGCGCTACCTCTACGTGTACGTCCAGCCCTGAGCTGACCGCCCCGCCGCGGTCGTCGCGGTCGCGCGTTGCCAACGGCGGCGTGCGACCGCGATGCTCCGCCCATGTCGAAGCCCCAGCTCTGGTCCGTCGTCGGCGCCCTCGTCCTCGGGTGCGCCGCCGACCCGTCGCCCGCGTCCGAAGACGCCGCGGTGCTCGATCCCGACGCCGGGAAGGCCGCGGTCGACGCGCCCGCGGTCGTCGACCTCGCGCCCGGCGACGTCCCTCCTGCGATCGACGTTCCTCCCGCAATCGACGTCTCTCCCGCCGTCGACGTGCCCGTCGCGGTCGACATGCCCGTCGCGGTCGACGTCCCACCCGCCGTCGACGTGCCGCCGCCCGACCCCGACCTCTACGCCGCGCCCGGCGGCGTCGGCGCGGCGTGCACCCGCGACGCGCCCTGCTCGCTCGTCGCCGCGCGCGACCAGGCCCGGCTGCGCAACCGCGCCCTCCTGCGCGACCTCCACGTCTACCTCTCGGGCGGAACCTACGCCCTCACCGCCACCCTCGACCTCACCGCCGCGGACTCCGGCTCCAACGGGCACCGCGTGATCTACGAGCCGCGCCCCGGCGACGCCGCGCCCGTCGTCTGGAGCGGCGGCGTGACGCTCCCCCGCGCGTGGTCCGTCTCGGACGCCGCGCGCGGCATCCAGCGCATCGCGCTCGACCCCGCCGTGCGCTCGCGCCAGCTCTACGTCGACGGCCGCCGCGCCGTGCGGGCGCGCGGACCTTCGCTGCCCCCGGGCTTCGTCGAGACGGCCACCGGGTACACCGCCCCCGACGCCGCCATGGCCGCGTGGAGCCATCCCGCCGACGTCGAGGTCGTGGGCTTCCACGCGTGGAAGAGCTTCCGCTGCGGCGTGGCCTCGATCGCGGGCCGCGCCGTCACGATGCGCCAGCCCTGCTGGGACAGCGCGCAGTCGCACGCCGGCTACACCCTCGACCTGCCGCAGTGGATCGAGAACGCCCCGGAGCTGCTCGACGAGGCCGGCGAGTTCTACCTCGACGCGACCGCGCACCAGCTCTTCTACAAGCCCCGCGCGGGCGAGGACCTCGCGACCGCGACCGTGGTGGTCCCGGTGCTGGAGACGCTGGTGCGGGCGCACGGCACGCTCGACGCGCCGGTGCACCACCTGACCTTCCGCGGGATCACCTTCGCGCACGCCACCTGGATGCAGCCCTCCGGCGACGACGGCTACGCGGTGATCCAGTCGGGGGTGGTCAACGTCGGGACGCCGCGGCGTCTCATCAAGACGCCCGCGCACGTGGCCTTCACCGCGGCGCACGACGTCTCCCTGGAGGACTGCGACTTCGAGCACCTCGGCGGCGCGGGCGTGTCCTTCGACGACGGCAGCCACGACGACGCCATCGTGGGCGGCCGCTTCGAGGACCTCTCGGGCTCGGCGGTCACGATCGGCGACGTGACGCGCGAGACCGACCACCACCCGACCGACCCGCGCGACGTGGTGCGCAACGTGACGGTGCGCGACGTGTTCATCACGCGGGCGGGCGCGGAGTACTTCGACGCGCCGGGCGTCTTCGTCGGCTACACCGACGGCACGGTGATCGACCACAACGACCTCTTCGACCTGCCGTACACGGGCGTGACGGTGGGCTGGGGCTGGGGCTCGGTCGACCCGCTCGCGGGCGCCTACGCGACGCCGAGCGTGTGCCGCAACAACGCCGTGACCAACAACGTCATCAGCCACCCGGTGCGCCTGCTCGAGGACGGCGGCGGCATCTACGTGCTCGGCGCCCAGCCCGGCGCCGTGATGCGCGGCAACTGGATCAACAACCAGGGCAACCCCTACGGCTCGCTGTACCTCGACAACGGCACGCAGTTCTTCACGGTGACGGGCAACCTGGTGACGGCGTCGCCGTACTGGCTTTACGTGCAGGTGTATGCGCCGATCGCGCGCAACAACATCGTGAACGGCAACTTCAGCGACGCCGACACGTGGTTCCGCCCGCAGCCGGTCGACGCGTCGAACCTGGTGGGCGCCAACGCGGTGGTGGCGCGCCCGTGGCCGGCGGCGGCGGCCGCGGTGGCCGAGGCCGCGGGGATGGAGGGCCGGTGGCGCGCGCAGC
>JAQBQI010000412.1 GCA_028287085.1 Myxococcaceae bacterium | reverse complement strand
GTCGGCGCCGGAACCATCTTCTGCAACTACGACGGCTTCCGGAAGCACGTCACGACCATCGAGGAGGGCGCCTTCATCGGGTCGAACAGCTCCCTCGTGGCGCCGGTGACCATCGGGAAGAACGCCTACGTGGGCTCCGGCTCGGTGGTGACCCGCGACGTGCCCGAAGACGCGCTCGCGATCGGTCGCGCCAAGCAGGAGAACAAAGAGGGCTACGGCAAGCGCCTGCGCGAACGCTTCTCGCCCAAGCGCTGACGGCGCCGCCACCCGACCACGCCAAGTAGACCGACGAGTGCCAACGGGCCGCTGCCGGGTCGGGCGGCGGCGCCGACGCGGCAGCTACACGCGTCGCGGGTGTCGTTGATGACGACGAGGCCGTCGTCGGTCGCCGCGTCGAGCGACGACCCCGAGTCGGTCTCCGCGGCGGCGTCGGCGGGACCGAGGTCGAAGATCCCGACGTCCGCGAGCGGCGTCGCGTCGCGGGCGACGCCCCCGTCGGGCACCGGGATCTCCACGCAGCGCCCGGTCTCGCAGCGCTCGCCGGTCGGGCAGCGCGCGCCCATGCACGCGTCGACGCAGCGCCCGTCGACGCAGGTGGTCCCCTCGGCGCAGGTCGTGGCGGCGCACGCCGTCGCGCGACAGCGGCCGTCGCTGCCGCACGACTGGCCAACGGCGCAGCCACGGCACTCGCACCGCGGCACGCAGACGCCCTCGACGCAGGCCTGGTCGCTGTCGCAGGTGACGCCCGCGCAGGCGTCGACGCAGCGACCGGCGCGGCACGTGGTGCCGGCCGGGCAGGTGATGCCCTCGCACGCGCCGACGCAGCGTCCGCCCTCGCAGCGCTGGTTGGCGCCGCAGGTGATGGTCTCGCACGCGGCCTCGACGCAGGTCCCCCGGTCGGTACAGCGCAGTCCCGGGAAGCAGCCGAGCTCGCTCAGGCAGCGGTCGACGCAGCGGCCGCGGTCGCACACCTGCATCGCCGCGCAGAGGCCGGCGCCCTCGTCGACCACGCCGTCGCAGTTGTTGTCGACGCCGTCGCAGCGCTCGGCCGCGCTGGTGACCGCGGCCACGCAGACGAGCGCGCCCGCGCGGCACTGCAGCGTCCCGGCGCCGCAGGCCCCGGGCGTCGCGGTGGTGCAACTCGCGCCGCCGCCGGTGCAGACGATCTCGTCGACGCGCGCGATGAAGTCGGTGAAGTTGTTGTCGCCGCCCGAGTAGAGGTCCTCCCACGCGAAGTAGAAGGCGCGCGGGCGCACCCTCGAGTCGTAGGTCAGCAGGTGGATGTACGAAGACGCCGGCCCCGTGTTGTCGGGGTTGTAGGCGCGCTCGGAGAAGAACGACGAGCCCAGCGCCGAGAGCGACGCGCAGCAGCTGGTGCAGGTGCCCGAGGTGCCGTCCTCGGGCGTGCGGAGGAAGAAGCCGATCTCGCCGCCGAGGTACTCGGGATTGCCGCGGAGGTTGAGGGTGAACTGCTCGCCGGGCATCGCGCCGCAGGGGATGAGCACGTGCAGGTCGAGGGCGCGCGCGGTCGCCGGCGAGGGCACCGTGCCGGGCGGAACGTTGTACCAGCCGAACACGTTGCGGAAGCGCGCGTCGCCGCGGGTGATGAGGGTGAACGTGAGGGTGCAGCCGGGGACGAAGCGCTCGGGCACGATCGCGGCGTCCTCGCGGACGCGGATCGCGGTCTCACCGCGAGCGTTGAAGAGGTCTTGTAGTTGGTTGCCGACCGGGATCTGCACGCCGCCCGGCTGGGTGATGGCGAGCGCGGACGACGAGAGGAGCAGCGAGGTGACGAAGTAGAGCGCGGCGCGCATGAGGCCTCCCGATCCGGCGGATGGGAGACGTTGTACCGCGGGCGGAGCGACGCCCGCGAGCGCTTCAGGCGGCGGTGGCGCTGCGGCTCATGTGGTCGGTGAGCGCGACGCTGGTGGGCTGCGGCAGGCGGTCGAGGCGGTCGTGGATGAAGGCGAGCTGCTCGAGCACCGCCTGCGCCTTGGGGTCACGCCGACGGGGCACATCGAGCGACTGCCCCCACGCCACCAGCGCCATCGCGGCCGCGTAGGCGCCGTCGCGCGTCGGCCGGCACGAGGCCCGAGTCACCCAGAAACGCTCGCTCCCGTCGGCCGACTCGCGCCACATCTCGATCGACGCCTTGCGCCCGCCGGTGCCCGGCATCCACGTGAACAGATAGCCAGCAGCGCGGAAGAAGCGTTCGGTGTCGGTCATGGCGGGGGGACCTCCGTACGGTGAGTTGGGCGAAGTGCCTGGAGCTCTCGACCAAACAGACAGCAATTCGTGAGCCAGCGTTGCGCTCCCGGTCAGCTTGCCCAAGAACCCCGTGGAGGCTGCGGCCGGCCTAGACGATTCGTGCGGTAACGACGCTCGACCGAGCACGGTCGGCGTGTGCCGAGGGGTCGCAGGCGTGGCGAAGATGCTCAGCCACACTCACATGCATCGATTGCGTCCTGCGCATCCAGGTGTGCACCGCGTGCTCAATGGCCCTCCGGGTCGGCGAGGTTGGCCGGAGGCTGCGACGGCGTGCGACCCTCCTCCCCGATGAGAAGCATCGTCGTGGCGCTCGCCCTCCTCTGTGGTTGCGCCAGCGTCGGCGGTTCGCCGCAAGCCTTCGACGTCGCGCGCAGCGACACCGATGACGCGCCCCCGGCGACGCTCGACGTCGGCTTCGACGCCGGCTTCGATGCCTCACCCGACGCGCCTGGACTCGACGCGGCCGTCGACCGTGGAGCGCCCGACGATCGCCCCGACGTCGCCCTCCTCGTCGATGTGCCGACCGCCGACCGCGCGGCGCCGATCGACGCTGGCGGCGCGCCCGACGCGGCCGCGGCGCGCACGACCCTCCGGGTGCATTACCCCGCGGGCGCTCGCTCGCTCAGCCTGCGCGGCGACCTCGCGAGCCTCTCGTGGGACCGCGGGGTTTCCCTCTCCCACCTCGCCGGCGACGTCTGGGAGTGGTCGTCGACCGGGGTCGCGAGCGCCTTCGAATGGAAGCCACTGCTCGACGACCGCGACTGGTCGCTCGGCCCCAATTACCGCGCGACGCCCGGAGCCACGTTGGACATCTACCCCCGCTTCGTGAACCGCTCGGGCCGCTGGTCACGCGCGATCACGGCCTTCCACTCGACGCTGCTCGCCAACGACCGCGGCGTCTGGATCTACGTCCCGCCCTCGTACGACGAGAACCCCCTCGCCCGGTACCCCGTGGTCTACATGCACGACGGGCAGAACCTCTTCAACCCCGCGACGGCCTTCGGCGGACAGCCCTGGTACGCGCAGGACGCGATGAACCAGGGCGCCGAGAGCGGGGCGATCCGCGAGGCGATCGTCGTCGGCGTGGAGAACACCGCCGCCCGCATCGACGAGTACACGCCCACGCGCGACGCGACGCGAATGGCCGGCGGACGCGGCGCGCTCTACCTCCGCATGCTCGTCGAGGAGGTGAAGCCGCTCATCGATCGCACCTACCGCACGCTCCCCGGGCGCGAGGACACCGTGCTCGTGGGCTCGTCGCTCGGCGGTCTGATCTCGGCCTACGCGGGCGTGCACCAGGCCGCGGTCTTCGGGCACGTCGGCGCCATGTCGCCGTCGACGTGGTGGGACGGGCGGATGATCCTGCGCGAGGTCGCGACGCTGGCAGCGTCGCCGACGCGCCCGCTGCGCTTCTACGTCGACAGCGGCGACAGCGGCGACAGCAACGACGGGGTCACCGACACCGCGGCCCTGGTCGACGCGCTGCGCGGGGTCGGCTACCGCGAGGGCGTCGACCTCCGCTACGTCGTGCAGCGCGGGGCGGCGCACAACGAGCTCTACTGGTCGCAGCGCCTGCCCGGCGCGCTGGCCTTCCTGCTCGGTCGCCGCGACCCTTAGGTCAGGGCGTGAGCAGCACCTTGCCGACGTTCTTGCGGTCGTGGATGCGCTGGTGCGCCGCGGCCGCTTCGGCGAAGGGGAAGGTCGAGTCGATGACGGGCTTCACGGCCCCCTCGTTGTAGAGCCCGAGCAGCTGGTTGAGCTGCCCGAGGAGGATCTTCGACTCGTCCCAGAGGTGGCCCATGTTGACCCCGAAGATGCCGCGGTTGTCGTTCATCAGGTTGAACGGCAGCAGGTCGAGCAGGGGCATCTGGAGCACGCCCTTCACCATCGAGAACACGTTGCGCGTGCCGTCGGGCGAGAGGGACGCGGCGCCGAAGGCGAAGAGGCGCCCGGTGGGCGCGAGCGCGCGCAGGCTCTTGGTGAGCGACTCGCCGCCCTGCGCGTCGAGCGCGATGTCGACGCCGCGGCCGTCGGTGAGCCGGCGCACCTCGGCGGCGAAGTCTTGCGTGTGGTAGTCGATCGCGTGGTCGAGCCCGGCGGCCTTCAGGTACTCGTGCTTCGACGCCGAGGCCGTGCCGATGGTGACGGCGCCCGCGTGCTTGCAGAGCTGCAGCGCCGCGAGCCCGACGCCGCCCGCCGCGGCGTGGATGAGCACGGTGTCGCCGCGCTTCACGTTGCCGAGATAGACCAGCATGTGGTGGGCGGTGAAGTAGACCACCGGCAACCCCGCGCCCTCCTCGAAGCTCATCGCCGCGGGCATCTCGATCGCGAACTCGCTGCGGGCGTTGACCACGTCGCTGTAGCCGCCGAAGCGCACCGCGGCGAGCACGCGCTGGCCGACGCGCGCGGCGTCGACCCCTTCGCCGACGGCGTCGATCACGCCCGACACCTCGTAGCCCGGCACGAAGGGCAGCGGCGGCGCGTCGGGGTACATCCCGATGCGGGCCATGATGTCGGCGAAGTTGATGCCGGCGGCGCGCACCCGCACGCGCACCTCGCCCGCGCCCGGCGACGGGTCGGGCGCCTCCTTCACGACGAGGACTTCGGGCGGGCCGCTGCGGGTGATCCAGATCTGCTTCATGGCGGCGTCGGGCGTAGCACGCGCCGCCGAAGGGTGTCGATCAGCCCTTGGGAATGAGCGCGCGCAGGGCGGTGTCGAGCAACGGGCCGTAGGGCGGCCGCAGCAGGAAGGTGCCGTTCACCCGCGCCTGGTGGAAGACGGGCTTCATCTTCGACATGGCCTCGAAGCCCTCGCGGCCGTGGTAGTGGCCCATGCCGCTCGGGCCGACGCCGCCGAAGGGGAGGTCTTCCTGGGCGAAGTGCACCATGGTCTCGTTGACCGCCACGCCGCCGGAGACGGTGCGCTCGATGACGGCCTGCACCGCGGCGCGGTCGTCGCCGAAGGGGTAGAGCGCGAGCGGCCGCGGGCGGTCGTTGACGTACGCGATCGCGTCGTCGAGCGTGTCGTAGGTCACGACCGGCAGCAGCGGGCCGAAGATCTCCTCCTGCATCACCGCCATCTCGTCGTCGACGTCGAGCAGCAGCGCGGGCGCGAGCTTGCCCGACGCGCCGAAGAACTCTGCGGCCGGCGCGAGGGAGGTGAGCGTGGCGCCCTTCGCGCGGGCGTCGTCGAGGAGCCCGACGAGGCGCGCGCGGTGGTGCGCGTTGACGATCGAGGAGTAGTCGGGGTTGTCGAGCAGCGTCGGGTAGAGGCGCGCCGCGGCGGCCACGAGCTCGGCGACGAAGGCGTCGCGCTCGCCGCGCTGCACGAGCGCGTAGTCGGGCGCGATGCAGGTCTGGCCGGCGTTGAAGAGCTTGCCGGTGACGATCGAGGTCGCCGCGCGGGAGAGCGACGCGCCGGGCGTGACGACGGCGGGCGACTTGCCGCCGAGCTCGAGCACGACGGGCGTGAGGTTCTCGGCGGCGGCGCGCATGACGTGCTTGCCGACGCGGGTCGAGCCCGTGAAGAAGAGCAGGTCGAAGGGCAGCTGCGAGAAGGCCTCGGCCAGCTTCGGGCCGCCCTGGACGAGGCAGACCTGCTCCGGGGCGAAGCACTCGCGCACGATGTCGGCGATGAGGGCGCTGATGCGCGGCACGAACTCCGAGGGCTTGAGCATCACCCGGTTGCCCGCCGCGAGCGCGTACACGAGCGGCGCGCCGAGGAGCTGGAAGGGGTAGTTCCAGGGGCCGATGATGCCGACGACGCCGAGGGGCTGCGGCACGATCTCGGCGCGCCCCGGCTGGAAGAGCCAGCGCACCGGGCGGGCGGCGGGGCTCATCCACGCCGCGAGGTGCTCGCGCGTGTGGTCGATCGACTGGAGCGTCACGAAGACCTCGGCGATGAGGGTCTCGTGGCGCGAGCGGTGGCCGAAGTCTTCGGAGATGGCGCGGGCGATGTCGTCCTGGCGGCGCAGCATCGCGGCGCTCAAGCGGTCGAGGTCGCCGATGCGCTGCTCGTAGGTGCGCGTCGTGCCGTGCCGCGACGCGCGGTGCATCGGGTCGAAGAGCGCACGCAGCCGCGCCGGGTCAGGCTCGCCGGAGAGGTCCGTCGGGTCGAGGGATACGTCGGTGGTCATCGTCGGGTCCTCGTGGAAGGGATGGCGTGGGAGGGGAGGTGGAGGCTCAGCCGAGGGCGGCCTCGATGGCGCTGCGCAGCTCGGCGGACTCCGGGGCGACCCCGGAGCCGAAGCGCCCGACGACCTCGCCGCGGCCGTTGATCAGGAACTTCTCGAAGTTCCACTTCACGTCGCCGGCGGGCGCGGCGGCGGAGGTGAGCCACTGGTAGAGCGGGTGCTGCCCCGGGCCCTTCACCACGATCTTGCCGAGCATCGGGAAGGTCACGCCGTAGTTGGTCTCGCAGAACGACTGGATCTCGCCGTCGGTGCCGGGCTCCTGGGCGCCGAACTCGTTGGCCGGGACGCCGAGCACGGTGAACCCGCGCGGGCCGAGCTCGGCCTGGAGCTTCTGGAGCCCCGCATACTGGGGCGTGTAGCCGCAGCGGCTGGCGACGTTGACCACCAGCACCGCCTTGCCGCGCAGGGTCGCCAGGTCGGTCACCGCGCCGTCGATCGCCGGGAGCTTGAATTCGTGCAGGGTCGTCATCGTGGGGTCACTCCTTCGTTGGGACTCGGCCGCCGTCGGCTTCGAGGGACTTCAGCTTGCCGCGCAGCTCAAAGAGCTCGCCCTCGTACTCCTGCCGGTGCGACCACGCGACGTAGAGCGCGACGCACACGAGCGTGATGACCGTGAAGGCGACCAGCGCGGCCGCGGCGAAGCCCCAGCGCCAGCCCACGACCGGCACGGCGAGCAGGCCCAGCGCGAGCCAGGGCGCGCGGGTCATGCTCCGCTTCAGCTCGTCGATGTTGCCGACCAGCCAGCGCTCGCGCGCGGTCATCCGGGTCAGGCGCTGCTCACGCGTCTCCATCGCGGCGCTCCTTCGTCACCGGACGATGGTCCAGCGGCCAGCGAGTCTGGTGGCGAGGAAGCCGAACGCAAAGGGGCGCTCGTCGGTCGCGGCGACGAGGGCCGGGCCGCCCACGGGGTCGGTCACGCGCACCATGCGACCGCCCGCGCAGGGCACCGCGGCCAGCTGCGACGGGTCGAAGGGCGCGACCCGCCAGCTGGGGTCGCCGAAGAGCTCGCCGAAGAGCTCGCGCTGGCCCTCGTCGATCTCCCCGACGGGCGTGTCGAGCGCGCGGGCGAGCTCGCGGGTCTTCAGCGCCGTCAGTTGGATCATCGCCTCGAGGTCGCGCGCGACCAGCGCCGCGTGCACCTCGGCGGCGAGCGCGACGAGGGCGCGGGCGTCGTCTTCGCCGGGCGGCGTGGCGGGCGCGTCCTGCCAGATCCAGCGGCCGTACGCGCGCTCGGCGGGCACGGTGAACTGCCGCCCCCACACGCCGGTGAGCTCGCCCGGCGGCACCGGCAGCGTCGCCTCGTCCCAACGAAAGGTCGCGATGACCCCCTGCGGACCAGGGTCCTTCCCGTGCTCGCCCGCGATGAGCTTGACCGTCATCGCGCGCGCCACCGGGAGGGCCTCGCCCTCGTCGTCGGTCATGGGGGTGAGCGCGAGTTCGAGGTGGTTGGAACCCTCGAAGATGTACGGGTTGAGCTTCGCCTGCACCTGGCGGGTCTTGCCCTCCCACTCGTTGAAGACGTCGACGCCGTTCAGCGTGAGCTGGGCGACGAGCCCCTCGCACGAGACGTCGAGCACGTAGATCCAGTGGGGCATGACCGAGGCGCGCTCCGCGGGTGAGGTGGCGGCCACGCTACGATGGCCCTCCGCGGCGGAGGAAACCCGTACCCCTGAATTAGATCAACCCACCGATCAGGTGATCGGTGGGTTGATACCCGGTGCGAGCGAAAGGACTTGAACCTTCACGGTGTTACCCGCTGGAACCTGAATCCAGTGCGTCTGCCAATTCCGCCACGCTCGCGATGTAGGGACGGCGTGAGTACAGCCCATCCCCGAAGGCGTCAAGCAACAAACGCGAAGCTGCAAAGGGTGCGGGCGGAGATGCACCGCGCGACCGCGTACGGGCCTACGCGCCGTCACCCGCGGCGTCGTATCGCGGGCTTCGCACCAGCGCCGAAGGCGTCTGTCGAAAACGCGGCAGAGCACGGTGAAAGGGGGCATTCCACGGGCGGTGGCACACGGACTGCTGTTGTGTTGCCGCGAACGGGAGAGCGAACACATGGCGTTCAGCGACGAGTGGATGGACGGCGGGGTCACGGAGGGTTCGGAGCAGTCGCTGCAGATCCTCGCGCGGAGCATCGTGCGGGAGATGAAGCGCTCGGGTTATTCGAAGGCCCAGATGGTGGGCCTCGCCAGCGAGGTGATCGACCTCGTGAGCCGCGACCTCCGCGCGGGCTCGACCGCGTCCGACACGCCCGCCTGAGCCCCGCGCGGTCTTGCCATCGGGGGGGGCTTCTGACTACGGTTCCGCCGCCGCGCGGGGCCGATCAGGGGCCTCGCCGAGGAGGACGTCCATGGCTCGCAAGATCGCGATCAACGGGTTCGGCCGCATCGGTCGGTGTGTACTTAGGGCGCTGAAGCAGCACAGCACGCAAGACCTCGACGTGGTCGCCATCAACGACCTCACCGACGCCAAGACCCTCGCCCACCTGCTCCGCCACGACTCGGTGCACGGCCACTTCGACGTCCCGGTGAAGGTCACCGAGAAGGGCCTCGACGTCGGCGGCGACGAGATCGCCGTCTTCGCCGAGAAGGACCCGGCGAAGCTCCCCTGGAAGGCCCTCGGCGTCGACGTCGTGCTCGAGTGCACGGGGCGCTTCACCGACGCCGCCGGCTGCAACAAGCACATCGAGGCGGGCGCCAAGCGCGTGCTGCTCTCGGCGCCGACCAAGGGCGAGGAGGACGACGACATCCTCACCGTCGTCTACGGCGTCAACCACACCACCTACGACCCCGCGAAGTACAAGATCCTCTCGAACGCGTCGTGCACGACCAACTGTCTCGCGCCGATGGCCAAGGTGCTCCACGAGACCTTCGGGATCGTGAAGGGGCAGATGACCACGGTGCACAGCTACACCAACGACCAGGTCATCCTCGACTCGCCGCACAAAGACCTCCGCCGCGCCCGCTCGGCCGCGACCAGCATGATCCCGACCTCGACCGGCGCGGCCCGCGCCGTGGGCCTCGTGCTCCCCGCCCTCAAGGGGCGCCTCGACGGCTTCGCCATCCGCGTGCCGACGATGGACGTCTCGATGGTGATCCTGTCGGCGAACGTCGGCCGCCGCACGACGAAGGAGGAGGTCAACAACGCCCTCCGCGCCGCCGCCGCCGGGCCGCTCAAGGGGATGCTCGCGGTGAGCGACGAGCCCCTCGTGTCGTGCGACTACATCGGCAACCCGGCGAGCTCGACCATCGACCTCGCGCTCACCCAGGTCATCGACGGCGACTTCGTCTCGGTGAGCTCCTGGTACGACAACGAGTGGGGCTTCTCCGAGCGCATGATCGACGTGATGAAGTACCTCGGGTCGGTGGAAGGCTGATGGCCTCGCTGCTCGACCGCATCGTCACCGTCGACGCGCTCGACGTCGCGTCTCGCCGGGTGTTCGTGCGGGTCGACTTCAACGTCCCGCTCACCGACGAAGGCGCCGTCGCCGACGACACGCGCATCCGCGAGGCGCTGCCGACCATCCGCCACCTGGTGCAGGCCGGGGCGCGCGTGGTGCTCGCCTCGCACCTGGGCCGACCGAAGAAGGGCCGCGACCCGAAGCTCTCGCTGGCCGCGGCGGGCGAGCGCCTCGCCGAGCTCATCAGCGCCGAGATCGTGCTCACCGACGACTGCATCGGCGACGGCGCCCGCAAGGTGGTCCACGACCTGCGCGACGGGCGCGTGGCGCTGCTGGAGAACCTGCGCTTCCACCCCGAGGAGGAGGCCAACGACGAGGGCTTCGCGCGCGAGCTCGCGAAGCTCTGTGACATGTACGTCGACGACGCCTTCGGGGCCGTGCACCGCGCCCATGCCAGCGTCGACGCCCTCCCCCGGCTCGTCGGCACGCGCGCCGCGGGCTTCCTCCTGGCGAAGGAGCTGAAGATCCTCGGGACCCTCGCGGCCGGGCCCGAGCGCCCGTACCTCGCGGTGCTCGGCGGCGCGAAGGTGAGCGACAAGATCGGCGTCATCGAGGCGCTCTTCACGAAGGTCGACGCGCTGCTCGTCGGCGGCGCGATGGCCAACACCTTCCTCGCGGCGCAGGGCAAGGAGATGGGGCGCAGCCTCGTCGAGGTCGACAAGCTGCCGCTCGCGCGCGACCTGCTGGCGCGGGCCGTGGACAAGCGCGTGGCGGTGCTGTTGCCCACCGACGTGGTCGTGGCGCAGCACGTCGGCGCGGCCGAGGGTCGCGTCGTCGGCGTCGAGGCCGTGGGCCGCGAAGACATGGCGCTCGACATCGGGCCCGCGACCGTGGCGGCCTTCCGCGAGAAGCTGCTGCGCGCCCGCAGCGTGTTCTGGAACGGGCCGATGGGCCTCTTCGAGAAGGCGCCCTTCGCGCAGGGGAGCATCGGCGTCGCGAAGGCCATCGCGGAGTCGGCGTCGTTCTCGGTGGTGGGCGGCGGCGACTCGGTCGCGGCGGTGCAGCAGGCGGGCCTGGCCGAGCGCTTCACCCACGTCTCCACCGGCGGCGGCGCCAGCCTGGAGCTCCTCGAAGGGCGCACGCTGCCGGGCGTCGAGGCGCTGCGCACGTGACCTCCGCCCTGCGCCGCCCGCTCATCGCGGGCAACTGGAAGATGCACCGTACGGTCGACGGCTCGGTCGAGCTCGCCCGCGCGCTCGCCGACGCCGCCCGGGTGGGGCCGCGCACCGACGTGGTGGTGGCCCCGGTGTTCACGGCGCTGCACGCGGTGGCGCGGGCGCTGACCGGCACCCGCATCGGGCTCGCGGCCCAGCACTGCCACTGGGAAGACCAGGGGGCCTTCACCGGCGAGATCGCGCCGCCGATGTTGAAGGACGTCGGCTGCGAGTGGTGCCTCGTCGGTCACTCCGAGCGGCGGCACCTCTTCCAGGAGACCGACGCGATGGTGCACCGCAAGACCGCGGCGCTGCGCCGGCACGGGCTGCGGCCCATCGTCTGCGTCGGCGAGACGCTGGCCGAGCGCGAGTCGGGCGTGACCTTCGAGGTGCTGCGCCGCCAGTGGGAGGGCGCCCTCGGCGGCCTCGCCGGCGACGAGGCGCGCGAGTTCGTCGGCGACATCGTGCTGGCCTACGAGCCCGTCTGGGCCATCGGGACGGGGCGGACGGCGAAGGCCTCCGACGCCCAGTCGGCCCACGCCTACCTGCGCGATCGCATTCGTCACGACCTGGGCGAGGTCGCGGACGGCGTGCGAATCCTGTATGGGGGCAGCGTGAAGCCCGACAACGCCGCCGAGCTCCTGGCGCAGCCCGACGTCGACGGCCTCCTCGTCGGGGGCGCCTCCCTCGACGCGCCCGGCTTCGCCCGAATCATCCAGGCCGCGGGATAACCTTCGGCTCCATCGAGAGTTCCTCCTCCATGCAAACCTTCCTCACGATCATTCACGTCTTCGTCTGCCTCTTCCTCGTCGGGGTGGTGCTCCTGCAGTCGGGCCGCTCGGGCGGCATGGGCGTGCTGTCGGGCGCGGCGACGCAGACCGTCTTCGGCGGCCGCGGGGCCAGCGGCTTCCTCGCCAAGGCCACCAGCGTCTGCGCGATGCTCTTCATGCTGACCTCGGCGTCGCTCGCGTACCTCAGCACCTCGGGCCGTGACCCGATGGCGCGCCAGCGCCGCG
>JAQBQI010000408.1 GCA_028287085.1 Myxococcaceae bacterium | reverse complement strand
CGCGGCGCTGGCGGGCTTCGTCGCGCGGCGCGCGGCGGCGCAGTAGCCGCCGGCGGGCGCGCCCGCGTTCGGCGGGTGTACCCTGCGACGCAGTCATGAGGCGCCCACTCCCCCGCGTGTGCTTCGTCGTCGCCGCCGCGCTCGCCGGCTGCACCGGCCACCTCGCGGGCGACCTCGACGCGCCCTCCGACGCCGCCCCGATCGATACCGCGGTCCCCGTCGATGCGACCGCGCCCGCCCCTCTGGACGCCGCCGCGCCCGCCCGTGACCTCCCCCCGGTGCCCGTCGACCGCGGCGGCGCCCCCGTCGACGTCGGCCGTCCCACGCCCGTCGACGTGCCCGCCCCGCGCGACCTCGGCGCCCCCATCGTCGACACCGGTCCGCGCCCCCGCGACGTCGTCGCTCCCCCCGTCGACGTCGGCACGCCCGCCGCGTGCGCCGGCGGCCCCCTCGCCGCGCCGCGCGCCGACTGCCGCCTCGCGGTGCTCCCCTCGACGGGCGACCCCGCCCAGGACTGCGTCGACCGGATCAACCAGTTTCGCCGCGAGTGCCAGTGCCTCCCACCGCTCCTGCGCTGGACCGACGGCGAGGCCTGCGCCGTGCGCGACGCCACCATCGACCAGCAGACCATGACCGCCCACAACGGCTTCGCGATGCGCGTCTGCGCGACCGGGTCCGCCCAGAACGAGTGCCCCGAAAATCGCACGGAAACGCCTGTTTTCCCGCCGGTTCCGTTCGCCGTGGGACGCCCGTGGGACAACGCCGCGGCGCGGGCCCTCGACGTGCTCCGCGCCGTCGACGAAGGGACCCCGGCGGGCGACCTCGGGAGAGCCCTCGCCCTCGACGTGCTGCGGGTCGCCGCCCCCGACTCGGCGCCCTGGTCCCGGGCGGTCGCAGTGCTCGAGGGCGGCCCCCTCCGGATGCGGCACGCGGTGGAGCTGGCCGGGCTCGTGGTCGAGGCCGCCGAGGGGGTTGGGGACGTCGGTGCTCCCCCGGAGCCCATGACCGGGTGACCTCTTTTCTTTTTGGCCAGCGCTCTACACGCGTACTCATTCCCAGGACACACCGACACAGCACCCGAAACGGCCCCTGAAACGCTGTAGAACAAGACACTATGAGTGTGTCGTGTCGCTGGACACAGACAGACACACCAGACACAGCACCGACGACCGGCGCCGGGTGCCCCGACGTTCCAAGCCGCGCCAAGCCGTGCCAGGAGCAGCACCGACGCCCCCGCCCTCGACGCGCGGCCGGCGCTGGCTACGGTCGCAGGATGGAGCCCCCCGCGACGAACACCCCATACGCGCCCCCCACGATGCCGCAGGAAGCCCCACCGGCGCCCCGCTACGCCCCGCCGCAGTGCGGCGCCCGGTGCCGCGACGGCCACGCCTGCAAGGCCCCCGCGCTGCTCTGGAAGCGCCGCTGTCGGATGCACGGTGGCGGCTCCACCGGTGCCCGCACCCCCGAGGGCCGCGCGAAGGTGCTGGCCTGCCTCGCGGCGGGCCGGGCGCGGCAGCTCGCGCGGCGGACCGGCGCCACGGATCGCCACGAAGCGCCACGGGCTGACGAGCTCGCCGCCGGCTGAACGTCGCGCGTAGGCGTCGCCAGGATTCGCCAGGGCCCGAGGCCTGCCCCCGATTCCCTGCCAGCACCGTCTGGCGACCCGTGCGCCCGGCCGTCCACCCTCGGCGCTCGACAGGTGGCCCACAGATCCGCCCCCCAAGTGTCTGGGATCGCGGCGGGCCCGGTGGCATCGGTGGCGCGGGCGGTGTTGCCCGCAGGGAGACAGCGACGATGAACGAACGAGACCAGGTGCAGATCGCCGCGCGCTGCGGCGCCACCACGAAGATGGTCAGCCAGGTGGTGAAGGGGAAGCCGACCACGCTCGGCTCGCGGGTGCTGGTGATCCTCGGCGCCCGCAACGCCGGGCTCGAGGACAGGCTCCCCGCGTCCGCGTGGGAGGGCACCGAGCTGGTGTTCCCGGGCGGGCGCGGGGCGGCGGCGAAGGGAGGCGAGTGATGCACACCACCACGCTGCGGGTCGGCCCGGCGCCGACCGACGTCATCACCATCGATCTTGCGCCCGAGGGCTTCACCCCTCCGACCCGGGAGCAGCTCGCGGCGCACGTCGAGTACACCATGCGGGACGTGCTCGGCGCCGATGCGGACCTCTCGCCCGGCACGAAGTGGGGCGCCGTCGCGGCGATCTCCACCGACGCCTTCGCGGAGCCGTGGGCGGCGCTGGCGACGGCCCTCGCGTCGTCGAAGGGCGGCGCCTGATGGCCGGGCTGACCGCCAGCGGGTTCACCGCGAAGACGGCCTCGGAGATCCTGACCGACGTCGAGGCCGCGCAGAAGGCCGCGCTCGGCGCCGACCTGGACGTGAGCCCGGAGCAGCCGCTCGGGCAGATCAATGGCATCCTGGCGGCGAAGCTGCGCGAGGAGTGGGAGGTGATGCAGGCCCTCTACGCCGCGCGCGACCCGCGATACGCGACCGGCGCCGCCCTCGACGGGGTCGCCGCGATCACAGGCACGACGCGACGAGGGCCCCGGGCCGGGTCGGTGCGGCTGGGGTTGACCATCGCCGGCGGCGCCACGGTCCCTGCGGGAAGCCGCGCGGCCGCGCCGGGCTCGCCCCTGGTCGAGTGGCGCACGGTGGCCAGCGTCACGAACCAGGGCGCCGACACGGCCGTCTTCGAGGTGCTGGCGGAGCAGGTCGTGCCCGGCACGCTGGCGAACCCAGCGGCGATCGTGTCGACCATCATGACGCCCGTGACCGGGTGGACGGCGGTCACGAGCCTCGCCCCGGCCCTGCCCGGCGCGCCCGCCGAGACGGACCCGCAGCTGCGCCGCCGCCGCGAGCAGGAGCTTCATGGCGCGGGAGCATCGACCCTCGGGGCGATGGAGGCCGCGCTGTTGCGGGTGCCGCTCGTGACCGATGTGACGGTGTTCGAGAACCCCGGCGACCGACACGACCTCGACGGCCGGCCGCCGCACAGCATCGAAGCCCTGGTGTTGGGAGGCGATGACGGGGCCGTCGCGCTCGCGCTCTGGCAGGCCAAGGCCGCCGGCATCCAGAGCTGGGGCAACACCCCGATGGTCGTCGCGGACGTCGCCGGGAAGAACCGCAGCGTGCGCTTCAGTCGGCCCATCGATCGGGCGGTGTACGTCTCCGCAACCGTCGTGGTGGACAGCGCCTCGGGGCTCTCGGATGCCGCCATCAAGGCCGCGATCCTGGCGGAGTTCGCCGGGCTGAAGATCGGCGCCGACGTGCGCCGCGCCGCCCTCGAGCGGGCCGCGCTGAACCTCGCGGGCATCACCGACGTGCTTGCACTCAAGATCGGCACCACGGCCCCGGGCGTCTCTTCCGCCAACGTGTCGGTCGGGCCGCAGGAACGTGCGGTCTCCGACGCGGGGAGGATCGAGGTGAACCGTGCCTGACGCCCCCGTGCTCGATTGGAGGAATCGGCTCGCCGCCACGGGGCTCACCGCGTTCAACCCGAGCGCCACCGGCGCCGACCGGCGCTATCTGCCCGGCCCTCCCGAAGACGACGAGGCATACCGCGTCGCCACGCTGGTCACGAGGCTCGGCCAGGCGGTCGATGAGCGGATGACGCCGGAGGTCCGCCGGGCGTTCGACGACGCGAAGCTGGCCTGGGAAGCGGCGGTCACCGCGTACTCGCTGCGGGTTGCCGAAACGCATCGGATGGTCGACCGCGCAGCGCGGTGGGTCGAGGGGGAGCAGCTCCGCGTGAACACGGCGCGGCTGGTACCGAACCCCGGTCGGGCAACGGTCAACGGTCAGACCTACGCGCTGGCCCCCGAAGACGTCTGCCGCATTCCTGTGGACTTCAACCTCGATACCTCGGGCCTCGTGCTCCGCTCGTTCTACGAGCCGGAGGCGACCTTCGCACAGCGCGACCTCCGCGCGACCGCAACACCGGTGCTCCGCGTGGTCGCGCGCGCCATCGGGGTCGAGGGTGTTCAGGTGTTCGTTGGGGTCTCCAACGGACCGACGGGCGACGCCTTCAAGCTGACCGCGCAGCGCGGCAGCAATTCGAGCTACGCCTATGTCGAGACCTACGACGCGCTCGATCCCACAGCGCAGGGCTACGCGGATCAGCTCGCGGCGATCGGGCAGGCGTCGTTGCTCCTCGGGAGCGTGGCGGCGCTCGCCCCCGGCACGCGACCCGACGACGCATCGCTGACGCACCTCGGGAACGGCGGTGACGCCTACGGCACCGGCGGCAACGGCGGGTCGCGCGCGGCCGTCACCCTCCGGGCCCAGCGCGCCATGAAGCTCCCGGCGGCCTCGGCGGATGCCGTCGCGGAGGTGAAGACCCTCCTCGCGGCTTACGAGGCCGCGTGGGCCAGCGCCCCGCGCCCGGTGTACCCCGCGGCGTGGACGCGCGAGATCATCGCGCCCATGCCGATCCTGCAGCCGCGCGCCGCGTCGTACTCGATCGCGGCCGCCCTCGAAGAGATCGAGAGCTTGCTGGTGCGCGCGAAGGCCATCGGCGAGCTGCGCGCCTTCACTCGCTGACCAGTCGCGATCAAAGGTCCGTGCAGCTGACGCCGTTGCAGGTGAACGGCTCCGGACATCCCCTCCCGCAACCGCCGCAGTTGGCCCGGCTGGTCAGGTTCGCCTCACACCCGTTGGTGCGGCTCGAGTCGCAGTCGCCCCACCCCGCGGCGCAGGTCGTCCCGCAGACCCGCGCGTTGCAGGTCCCGACGGTGTGCGGCGCCGGGGTCGGGCAAGTCGTCCCGCAGGCGCCGCAGTTCGCGGGGTCAAAGCCCGTGTCGACGCACGCCCCGCCGCAGAACGTCCGCCCGCCCGAGCAGTCCCGGCACGCCCCGGCCATGCACACACGGCCCGCGACGCAGGGCGCCCCGCACGCCCCGCAGTTGAGGCGGTCGGCGCGGGTGTCCGTCTCGCAGCCGTTGGCCCGGTCTCCGTCGCAGTCGCCGAAGTTGGCGTGGCAGCTCGTGAAGCCGCACGCGCCCCCGAGGCACGCGGCCACCGCGTTCCGCGCTGAGCACTCGAGGCCGCAGCAGTTGCCCGCGGTGGTCGAGGTGCAGGCGTCGGGCAGTGCGTCGAGGGGCGCGTCCGCCCGATCGGCCCCCGCGTCGGCGAGCTGACCAGCGTCGGGCGCATCGTCGCCCGCGGCGGCATCCATCGGTGCCGGCCGGTCGTCGCTCACGTCGACCCGCAGCACGTCGGCGAGCTGGCCTGCGTCGGTACCGACGTCGGGCGCGCCGAGGTCGACGGACGCGGGACGATCGCCCCCGACGTCAGCCCCGCCCACATCCTCGAGCGCGCCTGCGTCGGGGCACCCGCACGCGCCGAGCGAGCGCCCGTCCGACGCGCAGACCTGCGCCCCCGTCGCCCCGCCGACGCAGGTACAAGCGACCTGTGCGCCGGGGGTGCAGACCTGGGCGCCGGTGTCGGCGGTCGACGCGTCGGGCAGGAGCACCGGGTCGGCGGCGCACCCCACCAGCGCCACGAAGCCCACCAGCGCGACCACCAGGCGCACGACGTTGCTGCGCCCCGCCGCCCTCGATACGTTCTCCATGCTCGCTCTCCGTCCGATCGGTGATGCGGGAAGCGGCTCGCCGGGTCTGATCACCGGGCGGGCCGCGCGCGTGTCGGAGGGAGGCTACGCCGCGCAGCTGGTGGGCGTCACCGGCGACGTGGGGGAGGGGGCGACGGAGCAGCGCGACGGCAGGGGTCGGCCCGAGGCCGGGCCCGTCACTCCGCCGCGTCGGAGTGCTTGCGGGCGGTGCGCTCGGCCACCCGGGCGCGGGCCCGCGCGAAGTGCCCCGAGGCCGCGCGCTCGCGCACCTGGGGGGCGTGCGTGCCGTGCTCGGCGGCGGCGGCCATGGCGTCACCGATGAACGCCGCGTCCGCGGCCACGAGGGCCCCGCCGTCGACGCGCTCGACCACGACCCGGGCGCGGTAGCCCGACTCCGTCAGCAGCGCGCCGAGCTCGCCGGGCACCGGGAACTCCGCCGCGGCCGGGCCGTCCGTGCGGGGGGTCGACGCGAAGGTCCGGCCGTCGGGCGTTGTGGTGGTGCTGGTGGGCTTCATGGGTGCTTCCTTTCGAGGGTACGCCCCGCCGGGGCGGCCGGTCATTCGGGCAGGGGTCGCGCCGTGGCGGCGTTCACGCGGGCCTTGAGGTCGCGCACCTCGCGGGCCGTCCAGCCGTGCCCCGCGCGGAGGTAGGCCGCGAAGAGCGCGAGGTCGAGGTCCCGCTTGAGGGAGTTGCAGTGCCCGCAGCAGGCGACGAGGTTCGCGGCCGCGTCCGCGTCGCCGGTGGCAACGCCCCGATCGAACCACGACCGCGGGGTGACGTGGTCGACCGTCATCGCGACGCCGTCGGTGTCGAGGTCGGCGAGGCAGTACACGCACGCGTACCCGTCGCGATCGAGGACCAGGGGGGCGATGCGGGGCGTCGTTGCCATGTCCCTAAGATAGTCTCACGAATGGGACTGTCAACGTGTTCGTGGGTGCGCCGCTCACTTTCCCTTCGGGCGGGGCCCCGGACGGTCCGGCAGGTCGAGGCCCTCCCTCACGCCCGGGTCTTCGCTCACCCACCGGAACAACGTCGCGCGGGCGATCCCGAGCGATGCGGCGGCGCCCGGCACGGTCCCCTCGGCGCGCAGGGCGGTGCGCACCTTCGCCCGCCACGCGGCCGGGTCTGCGATGCGGAGGGCGGACAGGACGCGGTCGGTGGGCGCTGGCATGGTCGCAAGCGTAGGACTATCACCCGCGCGACGTCAACGGGCGGGGCCCCGTCGGCTGTCCCGCGTGCCCCGAGGCCAGCGCAGCGCCCTGACGGCGCGCGGCGAGGGCGGCGAGCTGGTCGACGTCGCGGCCGCTGTCCCGCTTTGTCCCGGTGCGCGACGCTCGGCCGGGTCGATTGGCTACCTAACGCGCGCGAGGTCAGCCGCGCTTCGGGTGGGGCTTCGTCGAGTCGTTCGCGGTCATCACCGCGCGGACCTCTGCGACGGGGACCCCGAGGTACTCAGCGAGGCTCTTCGCGTCGTGGCGCTTCCCGCTGCTGCGGCGCCCGACGATCATGGAGCGCACCTTGCGCCGCTGGCCTTCGATACCGAGAGCGCGGAAGTCCTCGGCGCGCCCCCCTCGCCTTGTCGACTGCACCTCGTCGGCCAGCACCACCTTCCGCTCGAAGCCGAGCGCGTCGAGGGCCCGCAGTGCGAGCTGCCGCGCGTGCTCGTCCAGGTCGGCGAGTTCCCGGACCGGCGGATCGGTCGCGGCCTGGTCCCAGCACGACCGGAGCGCGACCCGCAGCGGAACTCCGGCGGCCTCTGCGCCCGCGCCGTATTCGTCGATGCGCCGGATGCCGACCGCGAGCGCGACCCGCAGCAGCGCGCCACCCGACGCGCCCGGCGGGAACTGGCCGGGGTCGCTCTTGAACACCCGGCCCTCAATGACCTCCGCGTGCGCCTGGAGCGAGCGCGCGCGGCTCTTTCTCCCTTGCGAGAGCTGCAACGGTAGCGGGGCCCCGGCGAGCGGCGCGTCGCCGCCGTGCATGTCGGAGATGATCGACACGAGCACGTCGAAGAGCCGAGCCGCCCGCGGGTCCCCCAGGCTCTGCCCCGCAGCGGCCGCCTTCACCGCTGGGGCGAGGGCCGCGAAGTACAGCGGGTCGCCGGGCGGCGGCGGGCCGGGGGTTTGCCGGATGAACACCTCGGCGCACTGGGCGAACTCCCGCGCGGTGTACGCGATGCGCGCGCCGAGCCGTTCGACGGCGCGCCAGTCGCCGCGCCGGGCGGCCTCGAGCTGCTCCCGCGCGAGCCCGTGGAGCACGCGCCCGGTGTCGACGCCGGTGACGCCATTGATCGCGTCGAGGGGCGCCGGGAGGGCGAGCGCCCCCAGCAGCTCGGGCGCGTCCCCTCCGCACGCGGGCGAGGTCACGACGAAGTTCGCGAGCTCCTGAATGTCCATCAGCAGCCGCGTGCAGATCCAAGACGCGGGGAGGTCGATGATCCCGTCGGCGCCGGTCTTCGTCTCGACGTCAACCCACGCGGCGCGGGCGCGCTCGAGCAGATCCGCCGCCTCCCACTGCGCATCGGCCCACGACTCGACCGCCCACCCGGAGGGTGGCTCCAGCCGCGGCGCGTACAGCTCGGGCCGGTAGCCCTCCGCGGGCTCTTCGGGTATCTCTTCCACCGCTCGCTACTCCGCTCGTCTCGGGGTCGTGGGAAGCGCCTCGCATGGCCTGCCAGCCGTTGCGGGGCGCGCGCGTGTCGAGGGGCAGCGTACACCGGCGATCGCAGCCGGGGGCAGCTCGCGGCGACCCACCGACGCGGCCGGGACCTTCAACGTCCGCCGGGCCCCCGCCCTGGCGTCGCGCGGGGATGCGATCGCCGCCGGCCGTGACTACAGCTCCGGTATGCTCGCCGCGACCATGGCCACGACCCGCAAGCCCACGAAGCCCGCCACGAAGCCCAGCGGGCGACCCTCGACGCGGCGGAAGGCCACGGCGGCGCCCCCGAAGACCTTCGCGGAGGTCGGGCGCGAGGCCGCGCGCGAGGCCCAGCGGAAGGTGTTGCTCGAGTCGTGGAAGGCCCACGACTGGAACATGACGGCCACCGCGGAGGCCCTCGGGATGGGCGATGGGACCGCGGTGATCCGCGCGCTCAAGGCACTGGCGCCCGAGGAGTACGACGCTGCGAAGAAAGACGGCCGCGTCTCGCCCGCGAACCGCCGTGAATCGTAGCTAAGACGAATCTGTCAGCCCTGACACGGTTGACGGACGTGAGTCGCTTGCGGTAGCCCAAACCCCAGCGGCGCCCGTCGCGCGGATCGACTCCGCGCCCGCGCCGCGCGGGAGAGGTGCGTCATGTCGAGGGCGAACGGGTGCGGCGCGTCGGTTGAGTCGTGGTGGCTGTGGTCGGTGGTGCTGGCGGTCGCGCTCGCGGTCGCCGGGCTCGCGGCGCGGATGCTCGCGCGGTCGGCGCCGCCCCCGTGGCGCACCGACGTCGGGCCCGCATCCACCCGCAACCGCCCGCCCGCCGGCCGGGTGTTCGACGTCGAGGCCTTCGACGCGCCCGCCGACGTCGCGCGGTCGACCTGGTCACCGCCCCCGAACTCGCCGCGCACCGACCCGTCGCTGGCCATCCTCGCGTGGCTCGCGGCGATCGGGTGGGTGACCTTCAACGGCTCGCGCCCGCAGCGCTGGCCCTGGTGGGACGCGCGGCGCGCCGCGGTGTGGGCGGCGACGTTCACCAGCGCGATGCCCGAGGCCCTCCGCTGACTTCCCCCTCCCTTCGCGGGCTGGCACCCGCGCGGGGAGGTTCACCCTCGGCGCCGCGACCGTGGGGTCGCTCCGGCGGCGGCGAGGTTCCACCAAGGAGCGGCCCCGACGAACGGGCCATGACGAACAATCACACGCCGAAGGGCGCGACGGGCGACGCTCGCCCGCGCAGCACAAACACGAAGGCCCCCGCGACTGGCATCGCGGAGGCCCCGGGAGCGAACGGGCCGTCCACCCGCGAGCACTCTACGCACGTGACGGAAAAAACTCCACGAGGGGCGAGTCGATGGACCGACCGGCGCACCAACCCCGACGAGACCGCCCCGACGTGGCGGCAGGCGTACCCGGGGATGCGCGCGCTGCTGCGCGACATGCGGGCGGGGGCGGTCACCCTCAGCAGCCCGAAGCTCGCGCTGGCTTACCTCATCTGCCGCGACGTCAGCCGCTCCGAGATGGGGTGCCGCACCGAGGGCGGCACGATGGCGCGGGGCGCGGCGCTCGCGCTCGAGGGCATCGGGCAGGCGCTGGGGCGCGAGGGCATCCTGTGGCAGGAGCCCGCCGCGGGTGCAGGCGACGCGAGGCTCGCCGCCGAGCTCGCGGCGCGCATCGCGGACCTGTTCGCGGCGACCGGGGGTGCACCGTGAAGCCCCCGGCGAAGCGGCCCCGGCGCATGTTCCCCCGCGCGATGCTCGAGCGCGCCGCCGAGCTCGCGTTGTCGGGCGACCGTCGCGAGTGGAACACGATGCTCGTCGCGGCCCTCCCGCTCGCGCCGAGGGCCGAACCCGACGCGATCGCCCTCGCGACCGACCTCGTCGCGGAGACCGTCAAGGCCGCGCTCGCCCGCGTCGTCGAGGCGGGGGCCTTCGTCGACCCGCCCGTCGGCCACTGGTCGAAGGACCACCCGGAGACGTGGCAGCGCGGTACGCCGCGCGAGCTCGCCGCGGCGCGGGAGCGGCTGCTCGCGGCGGCCGAGATGATCGACTGCATCTTGGCGGTGGCCCCGGAGATCACCGAGGCGGAGCTGCACCGGCGCACCGCGGCAGGCGAGGCACGCCGCATCACCGACGCCGCGAAGGCCGGGGCCGCCCGATGAGGCCCCCGCGCTACCTGGGGACGTTCAACGGCTGCGCGGTGTTCCGCATCGGCTCGCTCGCGGCGGGCGACCGGCTGGGCCGGCGGTCGGGCGGCGAGCACTTCGCGCCGGGGCTCTACCTCGCGGCGCCCGGGGTCGTGATGCCCCTGCCGCCGTCGTTCGCCGACGAGGCGCGGCACCTCGCGGCGACGGGCCAGCGCTTCGACGACGCGTGCAGCTCGCCGCGGCTCGCGCGGTCGCTGCGGGCGCTGCACGAGGGGTCGCACGGGGGCGCGGCGCGTCGTCGTCGCGAGTCAACGTGACGTCAACCGGCGAGCGCCGGCCGCGCGTGCGACGCTCGAAAACCACTGACCCGCAAGCCGTTTCCGACGTCGTGGGACACGCGCCCCGTGTCCCTTCGACTGCCGACCCGGAGCCACCGCGCACAACTGCGGTTAGAACCGGACCCATGACGAGAGGCAACGGGATCTCACCCCACGATGTTCGTCGGCTCGCGGTCGCCACCGGGCTCGACCCGCGCCCCGTGTTGAAGGTCATCGCGGGCGAGTCGGTGCGCCGCTCGACCCTCCTCTCGGTCACCCGCGCGGCGCGGGAACTCGGGATCACCCTCCCCCAGCGGGAGACCGCCGCGGCCTGACAACGCGAGCGGCCCGCGGGGGTTGGATCCCGCGGGCCGCTCTTCCCAGGGAGACGACGATGGAGACGATGATGCCTTGCGGCCCTCGCGGTCGCAACGCAGCGGCGCGCTGTTGCCTCGCGCCGGCTGACCACGACCACGACCGACCGCGC
>JAQBQI010000384.1 GCA_028287085.1 Myxococcaceae bacterium | reverse complement strand
CGCGCTTCTTCGCCGACCGCACCGTCGTCGACCTCGTCGGGCTCAACGAGCACGCCCTCGCGCACCACCCCTTCGGCTCGACCGCGTACCTCTGCCACCTGCTGTCGCGCCGGCCGGCGTGGTTCGTCGTGCCCTCGGGCTGGGTCGCGCGCTACGAGCCCGCGTGGCGCTTCACCCCCTACGCCGCCGCGCGCAGCGACCGCTACGCCCAGCTCGACCCGCCGGTGCGGCACACGGTGGTGATCCTCCGCGCCGAGGCGCGACCCGAGGCGCTCGCGCGGTGCGCGGTCGTCAGCGCGGCGCGCGGCGCAGCTCGAGCGCCTCCCAGCGGGCCATGAGCGCCTCGACCTGCTTGCGCGCGGCGTCGCCCGAGGCCATCGCGACGGTGACCGCGTCGGCCGCGCCGGTGGCGTAGAGGGCCGGGTCGGCCAGCAGCGCCTCGATGCGCAGCACCTCGGCCTCGGCCGCGTCGATCTTCGCCGGGAGCGCCTCGAGCTCCTTCAGCTCGACGGGCGACAAGGGCTTGACCACCTTGAGGTCGGGCGACGTCGTGCGCCGCAGGTCGACGTTGCGCGCCGGGCCCCGCGCGGCGGCCTTGCGGGCGTTGCGGCGGGCGTCGCGGGCCTCGCGGTGGGCGTCCCAGTCGCCGCGGTCGTGCACCACCTCCCCTTCGCCCTCGAAGGACAGGATCGACGTCGCCACCTGGTCGAGGAAGTACCGGTCGTGGCTCACCACCAGCGCCGTGCCCGGCCACTCCAACAGGAACTCTTCGAGCACCGCGAGGGTCGCGAGGTCGAGGTCGTTGGTGGGCTCGTCCATCAGGATGAGGTTGGCCTCGCCGCGCAGCAGGAGCGCCAGCGCGAGGCGGGCGCGCTCGCCGCCGGAGAGCATCGCGGCCTTCTGCCGCTGGCGCGCGCCGTCGAAGCCGAAGCGGTCGAGCCAGGCGTGGGGCTCGATCCAGCGGTCGCCGACGCGCACGCGGTCGGCGTCGGCGGTGAAGTGCTCGAGCACCGACTTCTCCAGGTCGACGGCGCCGCGGGTCTGGTCGAAGTACGCGACCTTGGTGTTGAGCCCGACGACCACCTCGCCCTTGGTCGGCGCGAGCTCGCCCAGCACCAGCTTCAACAGCGAGGTCTTGCCCGCGCCGTTGGGCCCCACGATGCCGATGCGCTCGCCCGGCGTCAGGATCAAATCGAGGTCGTGGAACATCTCCCGCCCGCCGAGCGTGAGCCCCGCCCCGCGGAACTCCAGGATGCGCTTGCCGCCCTTGGCGAGCGCGCCCTCGAGGTTGACCTTCACCACGTCGCGGCGGCCGCTGACGATGGTCTCGGAGAGCTCCTGCGCGCGCTGGATGCGGGCCTGCTGCTTGGTGGTGCGCGCCGCCGGCCCGCGCGCCAGCCACTCCTGCTCGCGGCGCATCGTGTTGACGAGGCGGGCCTCGACGCGGGCCTCCTGCGCGAGGCGCTCGGCGCGCAGCGTGAGGTAGTCGCGGTAGCGGCCGGGGTACGAGCGGATCATCCCGAGGTCGAGCTCGGCGATGCGCGTGACGGCGCGGTCGAGCAGGTAGCGGTCGTGCGTGATGATCATCATCGCGCCCTGGAATTCCCGCATGATCCAGTCTTCGAGCCAGGCCACGGTGTCGGCGTCGAGGTGGTTGGTCGGCTCGTCGAGGATCGCGATGTCGGGCGCGGCCACGAGCAGGCGGGCGAGGGCGACGCGGCGGCGCTCGCCCCCGGAGAGGTTGGCCACGATGTCGTTCGGGCGCACGAGCCCGAGGCGGTCGAGGAAGGACTGGATGCGGTGCCGCGGGTCCCACCCCCCGAGGGTCTCGATGAGGGTCGCGAGCTCGGACTGCTCGTGCAGCAGCGCGTCGCGGTCGGAGGAGTCCTGCTCGAGGAGGTGGGCGAGGGCCTCGAAGCGCAGCGTCGCGTCGCGCCAGTGCGCGAGGCCCGACTCGGCGGCCTGGAAGACGGTCATCGTGTCGTCGAGCTCGGGCTCCTGCGAGAGGAGCATCGTGCGCAGGCCGCGGCGGCGGGCGACGGTGCCCGAGTCGGGGGCTTCGATGCCCGCCAGGATGCGGGCGAGGGTGCTCTTGCCCGACCCGTTGGCGCCGATGAGGCCGACGCGCTCGCCGAGGTCGATGGTGAGCGAGACGTCTTTGAGGATATGCGAGGAGCCCAGGCTGCGGGCGACGTGGTCGGCGGTCAGTGCGGTCACGATTTCAGTGTAGACCGTCAGCGATGCCCGCGGCGCCCGAACGTCACCGCCGGATAGTTGCCGCGGCCCCGCGCGCGGTGCCCAATGCACGATTACTGATGCGTCGTATCGCGCTCGGCACCGCCGCCACCGCGCTGGCCGCGTCGATGGCCTCGGCGCAGCCCGCCCCGCGCCCGCGCGCCCCGAGCGAGCCCGGCGCGCTCGCCGAGTCGATGGCCCTCGGGGTCACCGACATGCTCGGCGCGAGGCTCAGCCGCTTCGGCGACATGACCACCGAGGACTTCCTCAACGAGCGCGCCGCGCCCGCCGCGGCGGGGGACGGCGCGACCGCGCCCGTCGCCGACGACGCCCTCCCTTCGCCGTGGACCTCGTGCTCGATGGAGGGCCCCGTGCGCCTCGTCGACCTGAACACGGGGACGATGATCCCGCTGCAGGTGGCGCTGGCGAGCCGCGGGGCGCGCTCTGTCGCGCTGGTCACCCTGGGACGGGCGCTGCGGGGGCGGCAGGGCTTCTCCTTCCCGGCGTCGCGCTGGGTCGAGTGGGAGGGGGAGGTTCCGACGGTGTCCGACGCGCCCGGCTTCGCGCCCGACGCGTCGCTGGTGCTGCGCGAGCACGACGCCGCGGTGCTCTCGTACGAGCGCGGCGAGCGCGACGTCGCCGGCCCGAGCGACCGCGCCATCGTGCTCACCCGCCTCGGGCCCAACGGCCGCGTGCTCTTCCCGCCGCACGCCATCGCGGGCACCCGCGCGCTGGACATCGACGCCCCGCCCGTGGCGTGGCCCGGCGGCACCGCGGTGGTCTTCGGCGAGTCGGTCGCCACGGCGCCGGGGCTGGCGCCCGCGCGGCGCGAGGCGCTGTGGTTTCTCGACGGCGGGGGGAGGCCGGTGCGGGC
>JAQBQI010000364.1 GCA_028287085.1 Myxococcaceae bacterium | reverse complement strand
ACTGCGCGGGCCGCGCCGAGGGCGGCGCCTGCGACGTCGCGACGGGGCGCTGCGTGCCCTGCGTGCCGAGCGCCGACACCTGCCCGGTGGGCCAGTACTGCAGCGGCAGCACCTGCGTGGCGGGCTGCCGCAACGACGAGGCCTGCGGCGGCGGCGCCGGCTCCGACGGCGGGGTGGTCGACGGCGGCGCGGGCCTGCCCGCGGCGCGGCGGTGCAACGTGCCCACGCGCAGCTGCGTCGAGTGCGTGGTCGACGAGCACTGCCCGGCCGGGCTGCTCTGCGTGGGCAACGTCTGCGTGAGCGGGTGCACCGACGCGCGGCCCTGCCCGGGGCTGCTCACCTGCTGCACCGGGGCGTGCATCGACACGGTGTCGAACGTCGCGAGCTGCGGCGCGTGCGGCGTGCGGTGCAGCGTGCCCAACGCGACGGCCGCCTGCCAGAACGGGATGTGCGCGGTGGGCGCGTGCGTCGCCCCCTTCGGCGACTGCGACCGCGCGCCGGCCAACGGCTGCGAGGTCAACACCCTCATGGACGCGATGCACTGCGGCGGCTGCGGGCTGGCCTGCGCGGCGCGGCCCCACGCGGCGACCCGCTGCGACGCGGGGCGGTGCGCGTTCTCGTGCGAGGCGGGCTTCGGCGACTGCGACGGCAACGCCGACAACGGCTGCGAGGTCGACCTGCGCCGCGACCCGGCGCACTGCGGCCAGTGCCCGACGGCGTGCAACCCGCCCAACGGCACGCCGGCCTGCGTCGACGGGGCCTGCGCCGTCGGGGCCTGCGCGGTGGGCTTCGGCGACTGCGACGCCAACCCGACCAACGGCTGCGAGGTCGAGCTGCCGTCGAGCGTGTCGAACTGCGGGCGCTGCGCCAACCGCTGCGCGGCGCGGCCCAACGCCTTCCCCGGCTGCCTCGCGGGCGAGTGCCTGACCTCGTGCGTGATGGGCTTCCAGGACTGCGACGGCAGCGCCGACAACGGCTGCGAGGTCGACGCCCGCAGCGACGCGCGCAACTGCGGGGCCTGCGGGCGCAACTGCGCGCCCTCGAACGCGACGGGCGCCTGCGCGGCCAACCGCTGCACCATCACCACCTGCGACGCGGGCTTCGCCGACTGCGACAACAACCCCGACAACGGCTGCGAGGTGAACCTCCGCGGCGACGTGTCCAACTGCGGGGCCTGCCGGATGGCGTGCGCCGTGATGGGCGGCACGCCCGCGTGCAGCGCCGGCGCGTGCATCCTGTCGACCTGCATGGCCGGTCTCGGCGACTGCGACCGCGCGGCGGGCAACGGCTGCGAGGTCAACCTCAACACCGACGCGCGCAACTGCGGCACCTGCGGGGCCGTGTGCGACCTGCCCAACGCGACGGCCTCGTGCGGCGGCGGGCGCTGCGCGGTCGCGACCTGCGCGGCGGGCTTCGCCGACTGCGACGGCGTCGCGGCCAACGGCTGCGAGGTGAACGTGCGCGCCGACCCGAGCCACTGCGGCGGCTGCGGGATGCGCTGCGCGCCGGCCAACGCGGCGGGCGCCTGCGTGGCCGGGGCCTGCGAGGTGGCGGCCTGCACCGGGGCCTTCGCCGACTGCGACGGGGCGGCGGCCAACGGCTGCGAGGTCAACCTCGCCAGCGACGTGAACCACTGCGGCAGCTGCCCGGCGCGCTGCGCGCTCGGCCACGCGACGGCGGCCTGCGCCTCGGGGCGCTGCCTCGTGGCCTCGTGCGACGCGGGCTTCTCGGACTGCAACGCGGGCTCGTCGGACGGCTGCGAGGTCGACGTCAACAACACGCCGACCTCGTGCGGGTCGTGCGGCCGCTCGTGCGCGCTGCCCAACGCCTCGGGGGTCGGCTGCGCGGGCGCGACCTGCACCGTGACCGCGTGCGTCGGGGGCTTCGGCAACTGCGACGGCGCGGCGGGCAACGGCTGCGAGTCGAACCTCGCGAGCGACCCGGCGAACTGCGGCGCCTGCGGGCGGCGGCCGGCGGAGTCGTGCAACCTCGCCGACGACACCTGCAACGGGCGCTGCGACGAGGACGCCGGCTGCCGCACGGCGGTCTACCGCTACCTCAACCGCACGACGGGCGAGCACTTCTACACGGTCAGCCGCGGCGAGGTCGGGGGCGGCGCCTGGGTCGAGGAGGGCGCCCCGGCCTTCTACCTGTACGCCACCAACGCGGGCGGGCTCTCGGCCTTCTACCGGTGCCGCCTCGCGAACGGGAAGCACTTCTACACCACGAGCGCGTCGTGCGAGGGCTCGCCGGGCTCGGTGCTCGAAGGGAACATGGGCTACATCGCGGGCTCGCCCCAGTGCGGCGCGACGGCGCTGTTTCGCCTGGTGCGCAACGCCAACGGCGACCACCTCTACACGGTCGACGTGGTCGAGCGCGGCACCGCGCAGGCCGCCCAGAGCTACATCTCCGAGGGCGAGGCGGGCTACGTCTGGCTCGCCCCGGGCGGCTGATCACCGACCGCC
This sequence comes from Myxococcaceae bacterium, assembly GCA_028287085.1. Classification (GTDB taxonomy): domain Bacteria; phylum Myxococcota_A; class Polyangia; order Polyangiales; genus SCUS01. Next base: position 101 of record JAQBQI010000364.1, on the reverse strand, counting down.
CGAGGGAGTACCCTCCGCGGCGATGAACCGACCCGCGCGCCTCGCCGCCCTCACGCTCCTCCTGGCCGCCTGCGGCGGGGAAGGGGGCGCCGTGACCGCGG
>JAQBQI010000362.1 GCA_028287085.1 Myxococcaceae bacterium | reverse complement strand
ACGCGCCCGCCGTGATCGTCCGCGATCGCGTCGCCCCGACCTTCGAACAGCACCTGCACCGCGACGTCGGCGACTTCGTCGTCGCGCGCGCCGACGGGGTCGCGGCCTACCAGCTCGCGGTGGTCGTCGACGACGTCGCGATGGGCGTCACCGAGGTCGTGCGCGGCGACGACCTCCTCGCCAGCACCCCGCGGCAGCTCGCCGTCTACGAGGCGCTCGGCGGGGCCGCGCCGACCTGGGCGCACCTGCCGCTGGTGCTGGGCGGCGACGGCGAGCGCCTCGCCAAGCGCAGCGGATCGATGGGGATCGCGGCGCTGCGCGAGCGCGGGGTCACGGCGTCGTGGCTGCGGGGGTGGCTGCTGGAGAGCCTCGGGGCGCGCGATCAGGGCGCGCTGCGGGCCTCGGCCGAGGGGTTCAGCGTGACGGCGGTCGACCGGTCGCCGGTGGTCTGGCGCGCGCCGGGCTGAGCGTCGTCGTCGTGCGCGAGCAGCGTCGGCGGAACCTTGCGCGTGATGAGCCGCGAGGCGCGGTTGAAGGTCAGGTACGACCACGCCCACGAGAAGATCACCGCGACGCGGTTGCGGAAGCCCACCAGCGCCATGACGTGCACGAAGAGCCACATCAGCCAGGCGAAGAAGCCCGTGAACTCGGCCTTGCCGATGACCGCCACGGCGTCGTTGCGGCCGATCGTCGCCATCGATCCGAGGTCGGTGTACTCGAAGGGCTCGAGCTCCTGGCCGCGAATCGAGCGCATGACGTTGCGCGCCGTCTGCTCGCCGCCCTGCAGCGCCGCCTGCGCCACGCCGGGCACCGGGGCGCCGTCCTGATCGATGGTCGCGAGGTCGCCCAGCACCCACACCTCGGGGTGACCCGGCACGCGCAGCGCGGGGTCGACCTTCACCCGACCCGCCCGGTCGAGCGGCGCGTCGAGGCTCCTGGCCAGCGGCGAGGCCGCGACCCCGGCCGCCCACAGCACCGTGCGCGCCGGCAGCAGCTCGTCGCCCATCATCACCGCGTCGTCGTCGATGCGCGTCACCCGCGTGTTGAGGCGCACCTCGATCCCGCGCTCGCGCAGGGCCTTCAGCGCCTCGGCCGAGAGGTGCTTCGAGTACACGGGCAGCACCCGGTCGAGCCCCTCGACCAGGATCACCCGCGCCTCGGCCGGGTTGATCACGCGGAAGTCTTCGCGCAGGGCGTGCTGCGCCACCTCCATCATCGCGCCCGCGAGCTCGACGCCGGTGGGGCCCGCGCCCACGACCACGAAGGTCAGCCACGCCTTGCGCCGCGCGGGGTCGGGCTCGCGCTCGGCCGCCTCGAAGGCGAGCAGGAAGCGCTGCCGGATCTCCACGGCGTCTTCGAGGCTCTTGAGCCCGGGGGCGCGCGCGGCCCACTCGTCGTGGCCGAAGTACGCGTGCGTCGCGCCGGTCGCCAGGATGAGGTGATCGTACGCGATCGAACCTTCGGTGAGCTCGACCACCTTGGCCGCCGTGTCGATGCGCGTCGCCTCGGCGAGCAGCACCGTGACGTTGGCCTGCTCGCGCAGCAGGTGCCGGATGGGCGCGGAGATGTCGCTCGGGTTGAGCCCCGCCGTCGCCACCTGGTAGAGCAGCGGCTGGAAGAGGTGGTGGTTCTGCCGATCGAGCAGCGTCACTCGCACCGGTGACGAGGCCAGCGCGCGCGCCGCCGCGAGTCCGCCGAAGCCGCCGCCGACGATCACTACGTGGGGGTCGTTGGTCATTTTGACGCGGAGCGTAGAGACCGCCGCGCCCGCTGGGAAGTGCCCGCGCCTTCGGGGTACCTTCGCGCGACGATGGCCCACCCGCCCGAACTCGCCGCGATCTACCGCGACGCGCTCCGCATCTGCCGCCCCTTCGTCGTCGCGCCGCGCGCCCACTGGGAGCACCTCGACCTCGCGCCCTTCGGCATCAAGGTCCCGAAGGCGCTGCGCATCGACCCGACCGTGCTGGCGTCGCAGCGCTTCCTCACCTGGATCGAGCGCCTCGACGCGCAGACCTTCGGCCCGCAGGCGATGGCGATGGAGCGCTGGGTCTTCTACGACTGCGCCGAGTGGCCGAGCGCCCTCTTCGGCCTCGCCGTGCGCCCGAAGGACGTCTCGCCGATGCTGCGCGAGCGCTTCGAGGTGGCCCCGCAGGAGAAGGTCTGGGTGCCCCTCTCACTGCACGTCGCGATCCCCACGGTCGCGCCGGGGGAGTTCTTCGAGCACAACGTCGGCTCGCTCGGGCAGGAGGCCGGACTCAAGGGCCTCGGCACCTTCACGAAGGCCCTCGGGTGCCGCGTGCTGCGGGCCAAGACCCTCGTCGGCGCCGCCCAGTGGAACGGCCGCGCCCTCACCATGCACCGCCGGTTCGGGCCGTTGGAGCTCTTGACCGCGTTCACCCCGGCGCACTCGTACCCGCGCACGCTGACCTACCGCCACGCCACCGACGCGGCCCTCCTCGGGCGCGTGCTCGAGGACAAAGCCGCCCCGTCCGTAGAGTCGACGCAGCTCGTGAAGGTCGACGAGCGCGGCCTCATCGGGCTGCAGCGCCGCATCGAGCGGGGCGACCGCTGCACCCTCGCGGGCCCGCTGGTCGAGCGCGCGCGGGGGCTCTACGCGCCCATTCGCGTGGCGACCTGAGACAGACGTTTCGCCGTTGCCTTCTGGCTCGGCGGAACGTTGTGGTAGCGTCGCAAGATCGCTCGTTATGAAAGCCGGTGCTGCACGCAACAGCCTCGTGGGATCCCGCATCGGGCGGTTCGAGGTCATTGCGGAGATCGGCACCGGGGGCATGGCCTCGGTGTACGTCGCGCGCTCCACCGGGTCGGGCGGGTTCCGGCGCCTCGTGGCCATCAAGGTCATGCACGCGCACCTGTCGTCCGACGAGTCCTTCGTCGACATGTTCCTCGACGAGGCGCGGGTCGCGGCGACGATTCACCACCCCAACGTGGTGCCCATCATCGACGTCGGCTTCGAAGACGGCCTCGTCTTCCTGATCATGGATTACATCGAGGGCGACAGCTTCTCCAACGTGGAGAAGGTCGCCATCTCGCTGCGCCGCCGCATCCCGCTCGGCATCACCCTGCGCGTGGTGCTCGACGCCCTCGCCGGGCTGCACGCCGCCCACGAGCTCTGCGACCTCGAGGGCAACCACCTCAAGATCATCCACCGCGACGTGTCGCCGCAGAACATCGTCGTCGGCGTCGACGGCGTGTCGCGCATCGTGGACTTCGGCATCGCCAAGGCCGAGTCGCGGGTCACCACCACCAAGGTGGGGATGATCAAGGGCAAGCTGAACTTCATGGCCCCCGAGCAGCTGCGCAGCGCGCCGCTCGACCGCCGCGTCGACGTGTTCGGCATGGGCGTCACGCTCTGGGAGGCCGTCACCCTGCGTCGCCTCTACGCGGGCGAGAACGACTTCGACACCGCGCGGCGCATCCTCACGGGCGAGTACCCCCCGCTGCTGGAGTTCGACCCGCGCCTGCCGCCCGTGCTCGACGAGATCTGCAAGAAGGCCCTCCACCCCGACCCCGACCAGCGCTTCATGTCGGCCGACGAGTTCGCCGACGCCATCGAGACGCACCTTGCCGGCTCGGTCGCCTCGGGGCGCGACGTGGCGGCCTTCATCTCCGGCGTCGCCTCGCAGAAGCTCGACCGCGAGCGCCGCGCCATGCGCGAGAGCGTCCACAGCGACATGGAGATGGACCCGCTGTCGTCGACGGTCATCGAGCCCGCGCGCCACTCGGGCACCGACCCCGACGTGCCGCCGTCGATCCTCCCCTCGTCGGCGGCGCCGCGCGCGCGCCAGGAGGAGTCGGGGCCGCGGCCCTCCTCCAAGCTCCGGCAGCCCACGATGGCGATGCCCGCCCCCGCCGACAACGCCGCCCGCACCGCCAACGTGCGCTCGCGCCCGCCCACCATGAAGGCCGCGCCGCTGCGCCCGAGCGCCCCGGTGGCGCCCGCGGTCGAGGCCCGCCGCGACGAGTACGACGACGACGGCGAGACCGCCCTCTTCAACCACGGGTCGCCCGTCATGGCGCAGATCCGCGGCCGGCGTTCGGACCCCCCGACGCCCGACAACGACACGCTCCAGAGCGGCCGCCAGTCGCGCGAGTCGGCCCCCTCGTACGACGCCTACCGCGACGCCATGGCCCAGGCGAAGGCGACCACCCGCGACCTCGTCTCTCCGGTGCCCGACGAGTTCAACGAGACCATCAAGCCGGCGCAGCTGCGCGGCCGCCACGACGAGGCCGCCACGCTGCAAGACCCTTCGCCGCAGCAGGCGTACCCCGCGCCGATGGCCCCGATGTCCGATCCCTTCCCAATGATGCCGCCGACGCAGCAGGGCATGGCGCAGCAGGGCATGGCGCAGCAGGCCACGATGCCGCCCGGCTGGGTGCCCGGCCCCGCCGGCATCGCGCCGCTCGCCGCGCCGCCGCCGAAGTCGTCGACCGGCGTGCTGCTGCTGCTCGCGTCGCTGGGCTTCCTGGCGCTCGCCAGCGCGGCGCTCTGGTACGTGCTCCACGCCACGCGCTGAGCGCGATTGCGTCGCCGGACGCTTGCGGGTATGGCCTTCGGCGCGCGGAGAGTGCCTCCGCCGTACCCGAGAAAAGGACCGCATTCATGGCCGTACCCGTCGTCATGCCGCAGCTCGGTGAGAGCGTCGTCGAAGGCACCATCACCCGCTGGCACGTGAAGCCCGGCGACCCCATCGCGAAGGACCAGATCCTCGTGACGGTGTCCACCGACAAGGCCGACACCGACGTGCCGTCACCGGTCGGCGGCATCGTCTCGAAGCTCCTCGCGCCGGAGCAGGCCGTGGTGCCCGTGAACGTCGCCATCGCCGAGATCGAGACCTCCGCCGCGAAGCCCGCCACGCCCGCCGCTGCCGCCGCGCCCGCGCAGC
>JAQBQI010000358.1 GCA_028287085.1 Myxococcaceae bacterium | reverse complement strand
GGGCGAGCGCGGCGCGGAGGCGGTCGCGGCGCGCGGGCGAGGCGAGGAGCGCGAGGGGGACGAGGCCGACGCCGACGAGCGCGCCGGGGACGACCAGCAGTCCCGCGAGGCGCAGCGCGAGGTCGGGGTGTTTTACCCCGGAGAGTAAACCGACGGCGAGGCCGGCGAGCGGGCCCGCGGCGAGGGGGACGAGGGCACGGTGGAGCGCGCTGCGCATGGCGATGGGGAGTGCGATGGAAGGGAGTGGGGGAGGGGCGCTCAGCGGCCCGAGAACTCGGGCGGGCGCTTCTGGAAGAAGGCGGTGATGCCTTCGACGCAGTCGTCGGAGCGGAGGCACTCGGCCTGCGCCGCCCCCTCGTCGCGGAAGGCCTGCTCGAAGGGCTTGGAGAGCCCGGCGCGCACGAGGCGCTTGATGTGCGCGATGGCCAGGGGCGGACCGTTGACCAGCTTGTCGGCGATGGCGGTGACGGCGGCGTCGAGCTCGTCGGGGGCGACGACGCGCGCGACGAGGCCGAAGTGCTGCGCCGCGGCGGCGTCGAGCTTCTCGCCGAGGAGGGTCAGCTCGAGGGCCTTGGAGAGGCCGACGAGGTGGGGGAGCATCCAGGTGCCACCGCCGTCGGGGATGAGGCCGATGCGCACGAAGCCCTCCTGGAAGTACGCGCGGGTCGTGGCGACGCGCAGGTCGCAGGCGAGGGCGAGGTCGCAGCCGAAGCCGTAGGCCACGCCGTCGACCGCCGCGATGGTGGGCAGCGGCGAGGAGACGATGGCGCGGACGAGGTCCTGGAAATGGGCGAGGTGGGTCTCGAGGTTGTCGCGGAGGGCCGGGCCCTGGGCGACGGCGTAGCGGAGGTCGGCGCCGGAGCAGAAGGCCCCGCCGCGGCCGACGATCACGACGGCGCGCGCGCCCGCGGCGACGGCGCCGTCGACCCCGCGGCGCAGCTCGCCGAGCACGTCGGGGTCGAGGGCGTTGCGGCAGTCGGGGCGATCGAGGGTGATCCAGCGGGCGCGGCCGCGGTCTTCAACGCTGACTCCGGACATCGTTCGTTATTCTCCTCGGGTCGGGTCGTCGGGGGTGCCGTCGGCGTGCGTGTGCCGCGACGTGGGACTGGCCATCGGGAGTGGCCGGTCGAACTTGATGGGCGGCGGCGGGGGGAGGGCCACGTCGCCGCCCATGAGCTGGTGCTCGAGGTGCGTGAGCTCGACCGCCTGGGCGGCGCCCTCGGGCGCGGGCACCGCGGCGTAGAAGCGGGTCGTGCGGTAGTAGTCGACGGCTTCGCCGACGAGCACGCGCAGCACCGACGCGACGGGGATGGCCGCGAGCAGGCCGACGAAGCCGGCGACCTTGCCGCCCGCGAGCAGGGCGAGGATGACCCAGACCGGCGAGAGGCCGATGGACCCGCCGACGATGCGGGGCGTGACGAAGGTGATGTCGACGAGGTGCACGAAGACCATGTAGCCGACGACGGCGAGGCAGGCGCCGGTGCCGCCGTCGAGGAGGGCGAGCAGCGCCGACACGATGAGCGCGATGAAGAAGCCGACGTAGGGGACGACGGTGAGCACGCCCGCGAGGATGCCGATGCCCGCGCCCGCGGGGACCTTCAGCACGGTGAGCCCGACGGCGAAGAGGGTGCCCAGGATGAGCATCGCGAGGGCCTGGCCGCGCACGTAGCGGCCGAGGGCGTCGTTGACCTTGGTGGCGATGCGGGAGAAGTCGTCCTTGGCGCGGCGGGGGACGAGCTCGACGACGCCGTCGAGCATGCGGTGGTAGTCGAGCAGCAGGTAGAAGGCCATCGCCGCGACGATGACGGACTGCACCACCTTCTCGATGATCGAGAGCGACACGCCGGCGGCCGACTGCACCATGCCGAGGCTGCGCCGCGCGATCTCGTCGGTGCGCACGCCGGCCTGCGCGAGCCACGACTCGGCGGTGACCGGGATGCGCACCCGGTAGCGCTGGCGCATCGAGACGAGGAGGTTGTTGGCCGAGGGGATCCACTGGTCGCGCAGCTTGCGCGGCAGCGAGGTGAGCAGGTCGGTGAGCTGCCGCACGATGTCGGGGACGACGAACCAGATCGTGAGCGTGAAGACCACCGCGAGCACGGTGAGCACCAGCACGATGGCGAGGGGCCGCGGCACGCGCAGGCGCTCGAGGCGGAGCACCAGCGGGTCGAGCAGGTAGGCCATCGCGAAGGCCGCGCCGAGCAGGCCGAGCAGGTCGCGGAAGTAGTACGCGAGCGCCAGCGCGACGCCGACGCCGAGCCACGGCAGCAGCGCGCGCCGCGGCGCGGTGGGGGCAACGAGGCGGAGCGGCCGGGCGGAGCGGGGGGCGGGGTCGGTCACGTGGTGCTCAAAGGGCGCGCACTCTCGCACAACGACCCCGACAATCAACGCGCCCCGAGGCGGCGGCGGGTGTTGCGCCGGGAGGGGGTGCTGTGCGAGTGTTCAGTGGTCGGCCGCAGCTCGCGGCGACGCTTCGAGAGGGTGGTGCCGTGATGGAAGCGAACGCGACGGTGGTGACGCGACGGCTCGACGGGGTGTTGCTGGTGTTCTCGCGCTTCGACGGGATGTGGATGATCGACTGCGAGAGCGAGCCGGCCAACGACGACGGGCCGTGGGCCGACGGGGCGACGGCGGTGGCGCGCGCCGACGTGGCGACGCTCGACGAGGCGGGGCGGCGGGCCTTCCACGCGCGGCAGCTGCGCAAGCTGGGGCTCGCGTCGCGGGGCTCGGGGGCGCGGGTGCTCTGGTCGATGATCGCCGACTTCGACGCCTTCGCGCCCTGACGACCCCTGTTGCGCTGGAGGCACGGGAGGGAGTAGAGCGTGCGCCGAAAGACGGGCGTTACTCGCTGTCTGGCGCGGTAACCCCGTGGAGGGATGCACCGCCATGTCGATGAAGCGCACGAAGAAGGCCACTGGAGCCGCCCAAAAGGGTTCTTCCGACGGCTCGCTCGGGTTCAGCCCGCCGAGCATGGAGGTTCCGGTGTGGGAAGAGGCCGTGGGGTCGCTCGGGTCTGACGGGTTCACGACCTACGCGCCGGCGCAGACCTACAAGCGCGACGCCCTGCTCGACCACACGAAGTTCGGCCGCGGCAAGGTGCTCGCCGTCGACGGCGGCCGCATCGAGGTGCTCTTCAGCGACGGGGTAAAGAAGCTGGCGCACGGACTCGCTTGAGTCTTTCGGAAGAGTCGTGCTAGGTAACCGTCCCGCTCGGGACAAACGAGCGTTGGAGGCGTGGCCGAGTGGCCGATGGCAGCGGCTTGCTAAGCCGTCGATGGGGAAACTCATCCGTAGGTTCGAATCCTACCGCCTCCGCAATCTCACCCTGACACTCGAAGGGTGCCCGCAATGACCGGGGGATTCGTCCCGAAGGTGCAACGCTGGCGTGGTTGGCCCCTGGTCGGGGGGGCCGCCGCGCTGCTGCTCGCGCTGTGGTTCGCGACCTCGGCCGCGCTCGTCGTGCTGTGGCGCGCGTCGCAGCAGCTCAACGTGTCGCGCATCCCGCTCGACGTGTGGTCGTACGTGCAGGCGATGATCTTCGGCGTCGTGGGCGTCGGGGCCCTGCGCCGCCGACCGCGCGCGCAGCCGTGGGTGCTGGGCGGCGGGGCGATCACGATGCTGCTCTCGGCGGGCGCGATGCGCACCAACCGCTGGGACGCGGTGGGCGTGGCGCTGGGCCTGGTGATGGTGATCGCGGGCCTGGGCTGGAAGGTCGACGACTGAGTTGAGAGGGAAATCGCCCCCTCAGCGCGCGACAGCGCGGTGAGGGGGGCAGCTGCTCAGCGCTGGCCGAAGCCGCCGCGGAGCTCGAAGCGCTGGCGGGCGGTGGCGAGGGCGGGCGTGCGGATGCCGAGCTGGGCGCCCACGGGCAGACCGTAGGTCGACAGCGACGCCGGGATCGTGAAGCCCGGGATGGGGATCGCCGGGAGCGCGTCGTTGAGCGAGCGCTCGACGTACTGCTGCACCAGCGCGCGCAGGCCCGTGACGAGGGCGTCGCGCTCGCTCATCGGGATCGACTCGCTGGTGATCGAGACCTTCACCTCGTCGAGGGTCACCGCGCCGAAGCGCAGGGTGTTGCCCGAGAGGGTGATCGCCCCGGAGGCGCGCGCGCCGACCGAGAGGCGGAAGGGCTCGGAGGCGCCGGGGATGGTGAACGCGACCTCGAGCGCGCCGAGGTCGAGGTTGATGCGCCCGTCGGTGCGCAGGAAGGCCACCGGCGGCAGCAGGCCCGTCACGTCGAAGCGCGACCCGGCCGGGAGCGCGCTGGAGAAGCGCGCCGCGGGGACGCCCACGTCGAGCCAGCCGCCGCGCCAGAGCGAGTGCAGCGCCTGGTTGAGCACCGCCACGTGCACGGCCACCGTGGCCGGCGTCGAGACCGTGGGGTCGCCGGCGTCGCCGGGCGGGAGCGCGACGCCGCGGGTGGCGCGGGCGTGCGCCGGCATCGACGTCGAGAGCAGCGTGCCGAGGCCGAAGCGCAGGCGCGCCGCGGTGTCGGAGACCGACGAGACGTTGACGCCGAAGCGCAACGGCGTGGCGCCCGCGCCGTCGAGGCGCGGGACGTTGAAGGTCGCCCCGAGGCTGGAGACGTCGAGCCCGGAGAGCACGCCGTCGAGCACGCGCGAGAAGTTGGTGCTGACGTAGTCGCGCAGGGCGTTGGAGACGACGCTGCGGACGGTTCCGTTGGCGAGGCTCACCACGACGTCGACGATGGCGCCGGTGATGCCCGAGAAGTCGGTCGAGATGCGGCCCACGGTGGTGGTGACCGAGCCCGCGCGCACCGCGGCGTGGGGGCGGCCGCCCGAGGCCGAGAGGTCGAAGGTGACCCCGACCTCGAGCGAGGCCACGTCGACCCAGCCGGAGGTGCTCAGCGTGCCGTTGATGCGCAGGCGCACCCGGATGTTCTGGAAGCGCACGACCGCGCGCAGGCCGCCGTCGACCAGGCTCAGCGTGGTGGTGTTGGGTCCGTTGAGCTCGCTGCGCTCGTAGTTGACCTCCGAGCGGAACACGCACACCCCGAAGACCGTCTGGTCGCAGGAGTTGGCCTTCAAGGGGTTGGCCGCGAGCAGCGAGCTGTGCAGCTGGTCGCGCAGCCCCTGGCTGTTGACCACCCGCTGGAGCACGTCGTCGATCGAGGTGATCGGCGCCGTGGGGTCGCCGTCGTCGACCGCGTCCTGCCGCAGCAACAGCTGCACGCCGTCGGTGAGGTTGGCGGCCTCGCCGTTCCAGCGGTCGCTGGCGAGGAAGGCGCAGGTGCGCGAGTTCTCCTGGCCGTTGACGTCGGTGGCCGTCACGTCGACGAAGTTGACGCCCCAGCGCGTCGTGATGGGCGCGCTCACCGCGCCGTCGTTGCCGGCCGTCACCGCGCGGCCGTTGATGGTCACCGCGCGCACGCCCGTCGTGTCGGAGAGGCGCGCCTGGAAGGTCAGCGTCGAGCCCGCCGCGGCGTTGACCATCGACCCGTGCGCCGGGCCCACGCAGTCGATCGACGGGCCGCTGGAGTCGACCACGAAGCTGGTCATCTGCACGAGCTCGCGGCCGCCATCGGTCATGCCGCCGACCCGCACCGTCACCGTGTAACGGCCCTCGCGGGGGAAGGTCACGAGCGAGCCGGCGATGTCCGCCGAGGGCGTGCTCGTGTACGTGAGCATCGCGTCGGGGACGCGGTTGCCGTAGCGGTCGGACACCGTCGCCGGCACGTCGACCGACGCGCCGCGCGCGTACAGCGGCATGTCGGGCGAGCGCGCGATGGCCAGCGAGGCGGGCAGCCCCGGGCGCACCGTGAGCATCGCCGCGTCGCCCGAGGCGCCGGGCACCACGCAGGCCGCGGTGTACGCCCCGGCGCGCTCGACGCGCGCGGCGAGCCCGGTGACCGCGGCGCCCATGCCCATCGGCGAGAGCCGCAGCGTGGCGGCCGCGCCGGTGACGGCGTTGCCCTCGGCGTCGGTGACCGCGCAGGTCGCCGTCGCCGTCTCGCCCGCGGCGATGCTGGCGTGGTCGAGCGTGGTCGTCACGCGCGCGGGGTCGCCCGGGGTGATGGTGAAGCGCGCGGGCGTCGCGTCGGCGAGCGACAGCGACGGGAAGGCGCAGGCCGCCGTCACCGCGCCCGCCCGCACCGCGACAGTGCGGCCCGACTCGACGCGCACCGCGGCCGCGGGGGCGAAGGTGATCGTCGGGGTGGCTCCG